>JBPCQG010000143.1:0-7334 GCA_050998315.1 Chitinophagaceae bacterium | reverse complement strand
CAGGAAAAAGCACAGTATTTCTTAATGGTAATAAAGGTAATTCCCCCGGAATGGCCTGTTCATCATTGTTTTCACTACCATCTTCGTTCAAAGGTATTATTGGCATAAATTCCATGTCATCTTCCGGGTTTCCCAAATATTGCTTATGGTTCATATATTTTATTTCTTAGACAAATTGTCAAAATCCCCTTCAAAGAAACGGTTTTTAAAAGGAATACTCTATTTGTCAAGATTAATGCCACGTTAAAACAGTTGATAGTTCATGGTTGATAGTGAAGAAAAAAATTTGGGGCTGTGTGCAGTTAAACATGTATCAGCATTTGTCCGGGCTATGCGTTACAAGTCCGCCGCAAAACCCTTACACAAATCTTCAGCGGGCTTTTCACTTCTATCCCGCAGCCATTGGACCAAAGAAATAAAAATCAACAAGAGTGCGTCTTTGCGAGGCGCATTATAAAATTTACTGTGACAACTTTTTCTTCTGAGCCGAAGCAATCTCATGTTAAACATTATTATGAGATTGCTTCGCCTTTGTTTAAATTATTTCATTACTTCTTTTTAAAAGCCGGCTCGCAAAGACGTGGATGGGATGTTTTTAATCGTTATTCCAGTCTTTTACCATTTTATCAAATTGAATCCATCCGATCCGTATAGGTTTTTTAGAGTTGCTCGGAAAATATTCTATACCGCCTTTTGATACAGTAATGCGACCCATCTTTGCATCATCCCTGAAAATATGAAATGAGCATCTACCTTATTAACTTCTCTTAGTGGAAGATCTAAATAAACATTGTGCTTTGCCATGTTGGTATTTTTTTAATTGATTTTTTATTGGGTTTATTCAGATCATTTTTTGTTGAGCATGTTTTAGCAAATTTTATTGATAGTAGTTATATTATTTAAAGACTGTACTTAGCAAAACGACATCATTATCAGATACAGACCGATAAGAATTTTTTTTGACTGGTCTTCCAAGTTCGAGCTTTTTAGTTTTTCTTTCAAATTCGGTCCAACTCACTTCAATACTATCTCTTGAATCATAATAAAATCTGGTGATTCCAATTTCTCTTGTTACATCTATTATTGGACAAAATGAAATAACTACACTTCTTTTAGTTTCTTTGTTTTTATATATTTGCATTAACCTATCCCCCTGCTTCCCTACTTTAACAAGCCTGCGTTTACCAGTACATCTTATGAATCGAATATCATCTTGTAATAAGCCGGTTCTTTTCGATATTTCTTTTATTTTAGGCTCTGTATATCTTTTTTCTAACTCAACAATTCTTTCTTTTAAATCATGTACAGGCAATATCCAGTTATTGGTACCGAAACTCTCAATGTTTTCTTTTCTTTTGCTTAAAGCCGGAACTCTTCTTACTACAGGAATGTTTTTAAGTTTTGAAATATCTTCAGAATTTAAAGGAGTTAATTTCTTTTTAATTGAATAAATAAAAGCAGCTATTTGACTAATACTTGCTTTGTCATTTGTAAACAGTGCAGCTTCAACTAATGATTCTGCGCTGTTTAGAGATAAGTTAGGAGAACCAATAACCACAAAGTCTTTAGATCGTAAAACCTTTGCGTGTAATTTTTCCTTAGAATATATTACAACTCCTTTTTTTAAAATAATGCTCCAAGATATTTGCAGATGTTTCTCCATTTGCAATACATCTTTTTGATGCATCACAAATCAAAACATCGCCTTTTTTCAACTTCAAATTATTTGAAGTAACGTAAGCAATTGCAGCCTCAATTTTTATTTGATTTGTTAGTTTTGAATTTATCTGCTTCCAAACATCACCGGTTAATATTCTCATTGCTTATTTTATTTTATTCTTCTTCTATTATATTACCGCTATTTTCAACTCTTAATGTTAGCCACTCATAACTTTTGGTTTGTACTGCTTTCTCTATACTTTTTTGAATACTTAAATACTGACCTGATTTATTATTCTTGTCTAACAATAAGATTTCTTTGATTGAACAATCTTGTTTGTTTTCATTATTCATACCTTTAAAAACAATAAAATCTACAGGATGAAAAATGACTTTACAATCATTGCAGTTTAGTCCTAAAGGATGAAATATCTGATCTATCTTACGAATAACTTTATTAGCATTTTTTTTGCCGGCATCACGTGCACTTTGTTTTGCTGCTGAAATTTTTTCCAATAATTTTTCCTCTTCAATTTCTAACCTTTCAATTTTAATATCGATTTTTTCTTTCCAGTCAGCAACCGGTTTTTGTTTCTGGTATAGTTTACAATCACTAAGGCGGATAATGGTTGCACAATATGGGCAAACCCCAAATATTTGTCTTAACGATGAATAAAAGTTCAAAACTTCATGTTTCATATTTAGAACTTTTTAAAATTTATTTTTTTGTTTTTAATTGCTGCCTTAGTTTCTTTTTGCCGGGGAGTTAATTTCGCATTACCGCTCTTAATATCAATCAAAAAACCTTGTCAACACGTCCTTTTTTTGTCAAACCCTCGAAGATCACATAATCAATTGGGTCGAATATAGAGCGACAATCATTATGATTGAAACGAAATCCAGACATTGTTGGTGCCAAACGCTTAAGTATTTTACCGATATTAACCGATAAAGCACCTATTTCAGATCTTCTTGTGCCTAATTCCTTCAAACGTTTAAGTTCTGCTATTTTATCTCTTATCATCTGAAGCTGTTCTTCATAAATTTCCAGAGCTTCATCTGAAAAATTGTTATTATCAAAAAGATTAATTTTTTTCAAAGGCAATTCTTCACTGCAATGATTACATTCAATAAAGAAATTACCTGTATGAAGCATTTAAATGATTTCTTTATGCCGGGTGTTATTTACCATGTTGTTTTCTCTTTTAAGTTTAATTCATTTTAAATATTAATATAAATTTAATTTTTCCCACCCATATTTTCTTTTGGCAATTTGCATAGCTTCTTGATATGCTACCTTGGTTCTAAAGAACCCATACTGCTCTTGCTCCATAAAGTCAGAGTATTTTTTTTGCTGAATAAGCTCACCTAAAATAAACCGAATCTTTTTTGATCCAATATTTTTTAAATATTCATTAAAATTACTCGCTACTAATAGACTTTTACCATGTTCTTCTTTCCAATCATCAATATCTGTATCATTTAAAATGGCTTGAGCCAGTAATGCCCAAACTATATTTTTACTTTTATTAGCCCACCAATATTTTTGTGAACCTTTTTCAATAATATCTCTAATGACTCCATTTAATTTATAATGGATTTTATACAACAGGACAATTAATGTGGATTCAGATTTTAAGTACTCTTTTTTAAAAGTAGTTTTATAAAAGTTATCATTTTCAAATACTTCCGATATACGAGAAATCCGGTCTATCTCTCCTTGCACTGCTAAAATGTTTGAGCAAGCTTTCTGATATTAATTTCCTTTAATTCAAAAATTCCCATTTCTTCTAAATCATCATCTGTTAAGCTTTCAAATGCATTTTCCTGCCTACCATAAAAAATGCCTAATTCATTACGAAACTTATCTTCAAATTCTAACTGAATTTCATCATTAGCTCTTAAATTAATAGAGTCTACTGGATTCTGTTTGTTATTCGCTATAGTGACAGATGTAATAAAATCTGGCTGACAATTGGTTATGATTTTCGCAAGAACTTTAATTTTCTTAACTCGATCAAAGTTTTTTTCTAAACAGGGATTTTTAGCATTATCATTTAAAAATCTGGAAAGTGTAACAATGGATTGAGCCCCATTCAGAACTCTTGGTTCTATAATTGTTGCTACCCCATTGTTAAGTTCGATATTTTCGACATATAAGGTAATACCATTATGATTAAAGCTAAAATATTCAGGTTCTAATATCTCATCAATTATTATATTCTTCAAAGTATTTTTTATTGCACGATTAGGTGCTTTATCCGCATCTAAACCAGCTCTTATATTTTTTTCGAAAAGCCTTAAATTCATTTCCTTAAACATCATATTAAGATTATAAAATGGAAGAAACCCTAAATAAAATGTCTCACCATTAGTTGCAATAATTTTGCCGCTCTCTACAAAATCAAAGTTGTATTTGTGAGTTTTTTTTGTTTTAGAAGCTTGAAGTATTGCATTGGTCTCATTAGATAAATACTCTATAAAGAATTGGATTGATCTATTATTAAAGCTTTTGTCTATAATATATTTTTTTGACTCAAGATCTTCACGAAGATTTTGAAGAACCTTACTCTGCTCAGCTTTTTCAACATCTCCATTGAATACAAATCTTATATAGACATTGTTTATTGCTTCGTTATATTCTTCGAGCTTATATTTAAGATGGTTAATACATTGATTAGTTAAGTTATCCTGTAATGGATTGCCAAATATCCTATCAATACCATAATTAATTAACCTCTTATAAGAATCTTTAAATAGTTCATGATTATTGCTCCACTTAAACTGATATAGGTATAAATTTTTCGCATCTCTATCAAAATAATAACTATCTATACCATAATCATTATTCCCAAAAACACAATATTCAAGAATGGTATCTATATCTTTCTCGTGTTTCTTTGCCATAAATAATGCTGCAAAATAATCTTGCTTGAAGCCTTCATGTTTGTGCTTATACTTTTTAAATGTCTCGTTTAGTATCTTTTCCGTAATATTCATTTTTAAAATTTTAAGTTATTTAAAAAACTATTTTCTCAATTTAAATACTCCCCAATATCCCCTAACGCTCCATTCATTTCATAATAAATTAATTCAGCATCCAATATATCTCCCAATTCATCATAGTTCAAAAAAATATCGTTTTTAATTGCAGTATCTACAATATGCTTTTCCATTTTCAGCTGGTCAATGTCTATCGGATAATCACATATCGGGTATTCTTCATTGTCCCCAGGTATCAGCCCGATAGAATCTAAATAATCTAACTCTGTCTCTAAGATGAACCAAATTTCTTCCAGCGAGTATTTCACCTGCAAATGTTTTGGTATGTTGTTCCATACTACTTCTGCCGCTTCATCAGTATCATAAACAAATTCGTTTTCATTTTTTATATTATCAATTTTCATCTTAATTAATTTATTTGTGAATAATTAAAACAACTTCACCTTCTTCTTTAACATCTGTGTACTAGCTCTCAATTTAGATACTCTCTTTCGTCCTGTAAAGCACCATTCATTTCAAAGTAAATTAATTCAGCTTCTAGTATTAAGTATAGCTCGTCATTATTTGTGAGTATACCTTTCTTAATTGCTTTATCGCCAATATAATTTTTCATTTTTGTCTCGTCAATAACTACTGGGTAATCACAAATAGGAAAATCATCCTTTTCATTAAGTACCATTCCTATGGAGTTCATATAATCAAATTCTGCTTCTAAGATGAAATAAATTTCTTTTTTGGAATATTTTTTCCTTAAAGCTTTAGGAATGTTATTACGAACTACTTTAACTGCTTTATCTGTATCATAACAGAAGCATTTGTCTTTTTTTTGTTTCTTATTCTTACTCATCTCAATTGATTTTAAATTAAAACAACTTCACCTTCTTCTTTAATCCCTTTCCAAAACTATAATGAGCCAGTTTTAAATGCTGCAACCGCCCCACTACAATGCCCGGAGCGGTTTTGTATTTTTTTGCCATTTTTACTACATCATCTTCGGTAAAATCTTTAGGAAGTTCATCAACAAACGTTTCGGGTAATAGTGATTTTGCCGCAAACGTATCTGCTTCCATTTCCTTTTTACCGTCTTCTTTGTAACCTTCAAAATCTTCCAGAAATATTTTTTTTTTACCATGCAGCAATACATGTCCTGCTTCATGAAAAAAAGTAAACCAAAAATGATCCGATGTTTTATGTCTGTCAGTAAGTTGTATCAACGGATTGTTGCCAATCCAGCGGGTAGCACCGCTTACCGGAGCTTTGGGCAGGCACGTGGTATATACTATTGCCACGCCGGCATCTGCACAAAGCTGCTGCAATTTCTTTTTAAAATTGGCAGGATGTTTTACAGCTAATGCTTTAATTGTTGTTAGCAGATTTTTAAAATTTGTTTTGGTAAAACCAGCTACATTTAATTTGCGCATTTCAATTTCGCCAATGCGTAAAAAAGCAGCCATACTGCCCAATGCATCTTTATGAGCAGGGCTTTTGCGGTAGCTTGCCATTGCATATTCTTTTACATAAATGCTTTCCCATTGCTCAGGCGTTGTTACACCGTAAAACTGTAACGTTTCCTCCACCATTGCGGGTCCAATGTCTTTAGCTTTTAAATAACCACATTGCTTTAATTGTTTTACGGGTTGTTCGCTCAGCCAGCCTTTACAGGTTTCTAAAAATTCTTTCTGCTGCAGCCGGGTCAGTTTTTCACGGTAATTGCTTTCTCTGTTAAGCCAGTATTGCGCAGACATTCCTAACACTTTTTCCAATTGCAAAGCAGTGTTAACCGTAATAGGTTCTTTGCCGGTAATAATATCATGCACCTTTGAAGGTTTTTTACCTAACCGTTTTGCCAACTCTGCCTGGCTCATCTTGTTATATTTTATGGTTTCTGCAATATCATCTCCCGGCGGTGACAATAATGCCCTTTCTGCTTTTAATTTTTCATTCATAGTATAATATTTTTAATGGTAATCAGTAGTTTCAATAATCATTATATCACTAATTTTTCTTGTATCAACGGAGCCGTCTTTATTCAACGGCACAGGGTTTTGATTGATCTCAAAGATCATCCGGTGGTTTACCGATATATCTACAGCCCATTCACCTTTACGTTCTCCTTTAAGTTCATGGCATCTTGCAGCCTGATAGCTCTCCATGTCTGCAAGTGTTGCCGCAGCCCGTAACTGCTCCATCCGTTGTGAAACCTTTTTTGCCATATTGCCAAATGCTTTTTGCATCTCCCTTGCATCTGATAATGCTTTTTTAATTCTGTTATTTTTATAATCAATATTCATGTAAAGATATATTTTATTACCGAAAAAGGGTAACTATAATTAGATTATATTATTTAATTATTTTTTAAAAGCAGGGATAATCTTTAATAAAATAGACAATTTCGGAATATTATAATGAATTTAAACAAGTGATGAAACACTTAAAAAATTACTTTTGCAACATGTACATTAACTGCAGCAATAAGGAACTTTTTATCTTACAAAAAATTGCTGACGCAGCGACTGAATTAAATATGCCATGCTTTTTAGTAGGTGGTTTTGTAAGAGATAAAATTTTGGGAAGAGCAACAAAAGATATTGATATTGTTTGTGTGGGAGATGGAATTTCTTTGGCAGAAAATGTTGCTCAAAAGTTTAAACCATCTCCGCAAATGTCTGTTT
>JBPCQG010000091.1:0-10985 GCA_050998315.1 Chitinophagaceae bacterium | reverse complement strand
GGATATTTTATTTCACCTTCCAATAAAATATTTTGCTGCAATTGAAAAGTCGGATTTTTTCTTACAAAAACCTGGTCGTATGGTTTTAATAAAACGTTTTGAATGGTAGAATCCAATTCAAGATTTGGTAAAATGTTATAGGTTCTTATTACGGTTTTAGTTGGCTTTAAACCTTTTTGTGCAGAATCAACATCAACAATGCTGGATACATCAATTCTGCCAAATTCAGCGGAAGGCTTTAATCCATCGGCGAAGTAAACCAGATCCTTCAATGTCATACCTCCATACTTTTGAACTTTTCCAGGCTTACGAACTTCTCCTTCAATTGAGACAAACTGCCGCTCAGTAAATTGATTACGGTTAAATACCTCAATAACATCATTAGGATCGATCTGAATATTATAAATACTGTTATTGTTTTTATTAAGATCATTTAAGCTTATATCAATTTTATCTGATTTTAAATTGGCAGAATCTCCTGCTCCTTTATAAACGTATGCTCTATCTACATAAGCATTTGGCGTAATACCACCAGCCCTGTTAAGTATATCAAACAACCTGTCACCCTTTCTAATTTCGTAAATATTTGGATATACAACCTCACCCCTAACAATTACTTTATTGGTTAAGCCGGGATTTATCGGGCTCACTGACACGATATCACCGTTATATAAAGGTTCATCAACAGTTTTTTCCCCTGTCAGTAAACCTATAGCATTAAAGTTTACATTTTTTATTGTCTGCTTCTCATTAACATTACGAATAATAACACCGCCGGAAGCATAGGCATCAGGAGTAAAACCACCTGTATATTTTAGCAGATCAATAAATCCTTCATTGCCTTTCAACTGGTAACACATCGGTCGCTTAAACTGCCCTGATGCCAAAACTTTTTTATCATATATGGGTACAATAACAAAATCTCCATTTTCCATATAAAGGTGTTTGCCAAAATCACCACGGGTTAAATACCGGTAAATATCAACCGAATCAATTATCCTGTTATTTCGACGTATCTGGATATTTCTAAGGTTGCCAAACTCATTTAATCCTCCTGCCAAAGCCACAACATTCAATGCATTAGTAAATGCTGAAACTACTACCGGACCTGGATTATTTACCTCTCCGGATACATTTACTACAATACTGCGGGGTTGCCCTATTGTTACAGAAATATTTGTTGATAATGGGATAACTCTGCGAAAACGATCTACAATAATTGCTCGTGCATTTTCAAAAGTTAGGCCTTGTACAGTTATTTTGCCTAAACCCTGTGGAAAAATAGTTCCATCTCTTGCTACTTCATAATCGGTTTCAAAATCTGCTCCTCCCCATAAGGAAACAACAATGTGATCGCCTACACCAATCGGGTAGTCCAATGGAGGTGTAGAGAGTTCAGATAATTCCAATATAGCAGAATTTCTAAAAAGATTGTTTCCATAAACATCTTCAGCAGTATTTACATACTTTCTATTATCCTCTTTAACTGCACTATCTCTAACAACCTTATTGTCATTTTTCAATAAATTTTTTCTATGGATATCTTCGCCGGGCTGCAAAGGGCTTTGGTTTCTGTCCTTTAAATAATTTTGAAGCTGGGATGGGGAAGCATTTTTTAAAAGATTTGGATCGATCGGTTGGTCGGTCGTTTCCGGAAGCTGCTGTCCCTCACAATAAGAATTTAAAAAAAAATGAAGAAAGGAAACAAAACACAATACTAAAAACGTCCGTGTGTATGCAAAACGGGATTTGTTTGCAATCATTTGGTTAGGGGGTTGATTCACAATATATTTAAAACGTACAAATATACCATTTATTTTAGCGGCTGCCTTAGTGCATCGCTAAACTGCTGCCATATTTCATTCAGAATTTCTGCTGCCGGAGTAATTTTTTTTATAACGCTGCTTACCTGTCCTATTTCCAGTTCACCATCGTAAATATCACCTTCAAACATTCCTCTTTTAGCTCTGCCCTTTCCTAACAATTCTTCCAATTCTTGTTTTGGTGCACAATTGTTTTCTGCAAGCTGCACTTTTCTTAAAAACTCATTCTTCAACATGCGTACCGGAGTAAGTTGTTTTAATGTAAGCAGGGTATCTCCTTCAGATGCACTTATCACTGCGTTTTTAAAATTGATATGACAGGATGCTTCTTCACTTATTGCAAACCTGCTTCCAATTTGTACTCCTTCTGCACCAAGCGCCATTGCTGCAAGCATTTGCCTTCCGGTTGCAATTCCACCTGCAGCAATAACCGGTATATGCAATGAATCACAAACCAATGGTATTAACACCATTGTTGTTGTTTCTTCTCTTCCGTTATGACCTCCAGCTTCAAAGCCTTCGGCTACCACCGCATCGCAGCCAGCATCTTCAGCTTTCTTTGCAAACCTGCTGCTGCTTACTACATGAACCACGGTAATGTTATTCTGCTTTAAATGTTTCGTAAAAGCAGATGGGTTACCCGCTGATGAAAAGACGATAGGCACCTTTTCATCAATTATTATTTGCATTTGCTTTTCAACACCAGCATATAACAAAGGAACATTTACACCGAAAGGTCTTTCAGTGGCAGTTTTGCATTTTTGAATATGTTCTTTTAAAATTTGAGGAGACATGCTTCCTGCACCAATCAATCCAAGCCCGCCTGAATTACTCACTGCACTGGCCAACCGCCATCCGCTTGTCCAAATCATCCCTGCCTGAATTATGGGAAATTCTATTTTAAAAAGTTGGGTGATGCGGTTTTTCATAATAATAAATAACATTCAACACTCAATATTCAACACTCAATATTCAAGTCGTAGCTGTAGACTGCTTTTTATCTGATTCAAGGTTTTCCTGGCAGTATCAATACTTTTAGCAATTATAGGAATTAATTGTTCATTTTATGATTTGAAATCTTGTAGTCTTTCAACAGGTTGTATCATTCTCGATTTGCTAATAATTTTTAAACAAACTCTTGTTTCTTTCAGTTCTTTTAAAACAATTTTCATTTTATGAATAAAATCCATTCTTGATTCTCGCTTTGGGCCTCTCCGTATAATAGCGCCGGAGCTAATCCACATCTTATTAATTGGCCTGCAACGTAAATTCCCAGCTCTGGTATTCGGTAAAGCCTCCACTACTTCTATAACCCTGCATGAAAATTCAACCAACCTGACTTCTAAATCAAATATTTTTTCTGGCATATTCTCTTTTTTTACGGACGAACTAAATTAAGAGGACTCCAAACTTGAGTGTTGAATATTGAATATTGAATGTTGAATATTTTTTTAAAAACTTTAAAAAGTCTTCTTCTAATTAACTATGAACCCAGATCAATTTCAGTATTATCACCAATGTTTAAAGATCTGGTCTCTCCTCTTATTTCTGTATCGCTGCCAATAAGAGAATCATCCAAAACCACATCATATAATTTTGAGAAAGAACCAATGATAGAATCTTTTACTATTGAATAATTTACAATAGTATTTTCACCCATAGCAACATTAGGGCCTACAATGGAATTTCTAATGTCACATCCTTCGGCAATACTAACCGGCGGAATAAAAATTGTATTCTCAAATGTATTTGATTCAGCTATCTTACCTCCAAGTTTTTTAAGCAGGATTGCATTGGATTTAAGTAATGATTCTTTTTTTCCGCAATCAAACCAGTTTTCTACTTTAAATGGTTTTAATCTGGCGCCGCTTTGTATCATACATTCAAGAGCATCAGTTAAATTAAATTCATCATAACTTTTTATATCATTGGTTATAATATTTTCCAAACAATTAAAAAGAAATGAGGTGTCTTTTATTTTGTATAATCCTACCAATGCCAGGTTTGATTTTGGAATCGCGGGCTTTTCAACAACTCTATTTATAAATCCATCTTCATCAATTTCTGCAACACCAAAATTTCTTGGATCATCAACTTTTTTTACTCCCAGCATGGAATACGGGGATTGCAAAACATACTCAATATCATATTCGCAAATAGTATCTCCCAAAGCAATAAACACTTCATCGTCGCCAATTATTTGTTTAGTAAGATTGATGGCATGCCCTGTACCCTTGCGTACATTCTGGTAAATAAAATGTGAATTAAGATCAGGGTATTTTTCTTTGATATAGTCCTGAATTTTTTCGCCCAGATAACCTACAATAAATACGAAATCATTTATTCCGGCATCATGTAACTGGTCTACATTAATGCTTAAAATTGTTTTTCCGGCTAAAGGAATTAAAGCTTTTGGTTGGGTGTAAGTATGGGGTCGCAGCTTGGTACCTGCACCTGCCACAGGAATAATGGCCTTCATTAATATTTTATTTGTTATCCAATCTTCACATAAACGATAGTGAAGTTAGTAAAATAATATTTTATGTAGGATGTATGATATTAGGGGGCGATGTTCTACCAAAATCGTACTTCTTACTTCACACTTCAAACATTTTTACTACGTTTGCGCAAACTATTTCATGCAAAGAGATAAACAGGTATTCGACATTATAAATAAAGAATTAGAAAGGCAAAGGCATGGCATTGAACTTATCGCTTCTGAGAATTTTACTTCTCTGCAGGTAATTCAGGCAATGGGTACTGTATTAACAAATAAATATGCTGAAGGCTATCCCGGAAGAAGATATTATGGTGGCTGCGAATTTGTTGACGAAAGCGAGCAGCTTGCAATTGATCGCCTTAAAAAAATATTTGATTGCGAGTATGCAAATGTTCAGCCCCATAGCGGTGCACAGGCAAATGCAGCTTTGATGCTTGCAATTCTGCAACCTGGGGATAAAATTTTAGGATTGGATCTCAGCATGGGTGGTCATCTTACACACGGCTCACCTGTAAATTTCTCAGGCAAATTATACCAGGCGCATTTTTATGGAGTAAAGAAAGATACCGGCCTTGTTGATTATGAAATGCTGGAACAAAAAGCAAAAACAGAAAAACCAAAACTTATTATTTGTGGCGCATCAGCATACAGCCGTGATTGGGACTATGAAAGATTAAGAAAAGTTGCAGATGAAGTTGGCGCTTTTTTGTATTGTGACATGGCCCACCCTGCAGGGCTGATCGCAAAAAATTTATTAAAGTCGCCTTTTGAACATTGTCATTTTGTGACTTCCACCACACACAAAACTTTGCGTGGACCAAGAGGTGGAATAATTTTAATGAAGAAAGATTTTGAAAATCCTTTTGGATTAAAAGACATGAAAGGCAAAGTGAGGATGATGAGTAACCTGCTTGATATGGCCGTGTTTCCCGGTACACAGGGCGGACCGCTGGAACATATAATTGCTGCCAAAGCCGTATCCTTTGGTGAAATTCTTACTGATGAGTTTACTGACTATGCAAAGCAGATTCAATTGAATGCCCAAAAAATGGCGCAGGCTTTTGTAAAAAAAGATTATAACCTTATAAGCGGAGGAACTGACAATCATCTAATGCTTATAGATCTTAGGAATAAAAATATAACAGGGAAAAAAGCCCAGGAAACATTGGACAGAGCCCAGATAACTTTAAATAAAAACGCAGTTCCGTTTGATGATAAAAGCCCATTTGTAACGTCGGGCATTCGTGTAGGTGTTCCCGCAATTACAACAAGAGGGATGAAAGAAGAGCACATGCAAACTGTAGTGGACCTGGTTGATAAAGTTTTAATGGACATTGATAATGAAAATGTAATAACAGAAGTTAGAAATGAAGTAAAAGACTTAATGGATCACTTTCCTTTATACCCTGAATTAGTATAAATTTTTTATATGATACAACGTGTACAAACAATATGGATGATACTTGCTGCCATTGCTATCTTTCTTACCTTAAAATTTTCCTTTTACAGCGGTACATATTTAACAGATAATACTTTTCATTCGCTAATAGCTACAGATAATTTTATTTTAATGGTATTAACCAGCGCTTTGGGTTCTGCTGTTGTTATTAATATTTTTTTATTTAAGCATAGAAGTCTGCAATTTAGAATTTGCATTATAGCAATTATGCTCGAGTTACTGATCTTGTTTTTATATTATCGCCAGACAAAACTTTATTCAAAGGGAACTTTAGATTTATGGTCGATCTTTCACCTTGTAACAATCATCACTTTAATACTCGCTGCAAAAGGAATTTACAAAGATGAAAAGCTGATTAAGGACAGTAACAGGCTGAGGTGATGATCTGGTAATGTAGCAGTTTGTTGCTCACATGATTGTGATGATAAGGGAGGGAATAGTCTTCATAGAAATAAATGCAAACAGAAAGATTCAGATTAATTATTCTTTCGCCACGGTTCCATTTCCGTCATCTGCTCAAAACATCTTTAGTCCTGAAACTTCTTTGATGATCCTGTCAGACTGGTCATTGCAAAACCCGATTTGTAAAAAAGCATAGTATCTGAAATAATAAGTTATTTGTATTTTTAAATTACCTGCTACCAATCTAAAACAGCTAAAGCGTACAAAGAAAAATGTTTTAACCTAAAAAAATGTTATGCTGGTATCTGCAAAACAATTAAAAAAAGAAACCAATCAAGCACCTGAAACCATTGACTTTGAAACAAAGGAAAACAATTTAAACATTGATGCGCAGGCAGAAATAATGCCTGAAGAGAAGCCTTTAATTAAATCTATTACAAAAGGCAATGTACTGGGTGCGGGTGTAAACTTAGCCAAACGAAAGGAAATGATCTCGGCTAAAGGATTTGAACCTGCAGAATTTGCTTTTGAAAGGGCTATAGGTAATAACGATTCTTTATATAGCAACTTTACTGAGCTGATTGCACTAACCAAAAGAAAAGTAGCAAGAATTGTAATTATAGAAAATAGTAAAAAAATCGGTTATGCTACGGGCTTTATGGTTTCAAACAGCTTGTTACTTACCAATTGGCACGTATTCAAAAATGCACAAATGGCTACGGAAAGTGAAGTGCATTTTTTTTATGAATATAATACGCAGGGGCACCCTATCACGCCTGTAATTTTTAAGTTTGATCCTAATAAATTTTTTAATGACCAGGGATTAGATTATTGTTTTGTTGCAGTACAACCAACTGATGTTACTGGCAGTGTATCGCTGGAAAGTATCGGCTATTTATATTTAGATAAGGCTTTGGGTAAAATTGGCGATATAGATGTGGAGAGGCTGAATATCATCCATCATCCGCAAGGAGATTACAGACAAATTTCAATTAGAGAAAATTTGTTTGTAGGTATTAATGAAACTAAAATATTTTATGAAACTGATACAGCACAAGGTAGCAGTGGCAGCCCTGTATTTAATGATCAATGGCAGGTTGTGGGCTTACACCATAAAAGCGTTGCAAAAATGAGTGCCGATGGACTGGATTATTTAGATAAGGATGATAATGTAATACCCATAATAGACGATAAAATAGATGTAAGCAGAATAGTATGGCTAAAAAATGAAGGGATGAGAATTAGTGTAATATTAAATCACCTGGCAGAGAAAAATCCAAATAATGACCTGGTTGCTGCTCTTGCTGTTGCTCCGTCACCGGAAAATTTAAGCTTTACTATTAATGATACTGATGCCAATTTTGAACATAAAAACAATAATACCATGACTAGCGATTTGAATAAAAATATCACTATAAGTGTATCGGCTAATGCATTAAACAACGAAAATTATATTGATATAAGTTTATCAAGCAAAAAAATAAGCTCAGTTAATCTTACAAAAGACAATAGAGTTATAAATAATACAAATGCTACAAATGAACTGCTCTTAGAAATTGCTAAGGCGGATAAAGAACAAGCGGTGGATTTTAGTAAATGTAAAGGTTATGATCCCTTGTTTTTAGGAATAAATATACCCTTACCCCAACCTGCAAAAGCAGTAGAAAAACAAATTGCTTTATTAAAAAATAAAACAAATGAATTAAAGTATTTTAAGTATAGTGTAATATTTAATGCGGTAAGAAAAATGCCTGCTATAAGTGCAATTAATGTAGAAGGTGATGCCACTAAGAGATTGGATAATAGTAAAAGAAGTGATGATTGGTTAAAGGACAAACGAATTGACATCGAATGCCAGCTTTTTGATAAATTTTATGCGGCTTCAAATTTTGACAAAGGACATATGAGTCGCTTTGAAGATGCTAATTGGGACAATACTGAACAAGAGGCTTTACGCAATGGGATATATACGTGCTTTTACACCAACGCTTCCCCCCAGGTAGTGGCACTTAACCGTGCCGGTGGCTTATGGGGCAAATTAGAGAAGGCAGTATTAGAAAAAGGAATAAAAAAAGAAGCAGGGACACTGGCGAGAATGACCGTTTTTAATGGCCCCATTTTTAGCGACCAAAAAGATAAAATATTTAAAGGAGTAACTATACCAATGGAATTTTATAAAATAATATTATGGTTAAATGATGCTAAAAAATTAAAAGCAACTGCATTTAAGTTATCGCAGGAATTATTAGTAAGTGAAATAAAATTTGATGAAAGTATGCGGATAGATGAAGAGGCTTTAGATATTGATAAAGATATTGTTTTTAAGCATTTCCAATGCAGTATTAAAAGCCTCTCCGGCTTAGCTAAAATAGATTTTAAACACTTAGAGCAATTTGATACGTTTAAAGCAACAAGTGGTGGCCAGGAAAAGTTGATTAAAAATGAAGCTGCAATGGTATTGTGATCTATAAATTATAGAATTTTTTGACAGTCCCGTAATTTTAAGTCTCGCCTTTGAATGGAGGAAATATTCAACCCATCGCAGAATAATTCAACACCTACAAACTCGCAGGCAATAAAGACAAAGTGATTGAGTTAATGAAAGACTTTGCACGGCAGTGTGACCCAATTTAAGATTGGAGAAATCCTTGATTTTAGTAATTACGAAAGAGTAAGAATGCAGAACATGCGGCTTGATTATTGATAATATGCTCATATAGATTTATCCTTTCTTTAGTTAGTCCCACTTTTTTAAATTTATCATCAGGGGTTCTCTATACTCAATTACAAATAATCAAAAGAATATGCAACGGAAGGATTTTCAGATAGAACAGCTAACTGAGCTCAATGACGAATTAGAAAACTATTTCAGAAACACCATTATCCCGCAATTATTTATAGATCACAATTTGATATTGCAGAAAATTACCCCGCCTGCAATGAAACATTTTAATCTTTCTTTAAATGATCAGGGCAGATCTATTAGTGACATTAAAGATAATTTTCGCTTTCCAAGTATAATTGAAAATATTCAGCAGGTAATTGATAGCAATGAAATACTTGAAAAAGAGATCCAAACCACTGATTTAAGATGGTACCAGATGAATATTATTCCCTACGTAGAATTAAAGAGTAATAAAACAGATGGAGTAATTATAACATTTGTTGAAATTACTATGCGTATCAAAGATCTAAAGGAGCAGGAAAAGCTAATCTCTGATCATGAAACATTATTAGATACTATTTCGCATGATATTAAAACTCCTCTTACCAGTCTGATATTGTCAATTGACTTGTTTAAAAATGTGTCTCCTGAAGATCCAAAACAATACGAGCTCCTTTTAAAAACTGTGGAATCTTCCATACGGAAAATGCAAAATATCATTAACGAGTTAAGTAATACCAGGAAGGACGAACATAAATATAAAGCTGAAGAGGAACTCCTTGATTTCGGGAATATCCTGGAAGATGTGCGTCTTACGCTTTCTGATAATATTAAAGAATCGGGTGCTGTTATAAAAAGTAAAATAAATGTTTCAGAAATAACTTTTTCCAGGAGGAAATTAAGAAGTATAATTTATAACCTTGTGAGCAATGCAATCAAATTTAAATCTCCTGATGGCAAACCCGAAATTTTTATTTCTACCACCCGGGAAAATGATTTTATAATAATTTCTGTAAAAGACAAGGGCAAGGGCATTGATGCAACAAAGCATGATGCTATATTTTCAAAATATTTTAGAATGGAAAATGCCATTGAAGGTTCAGGCATTGGATTATACCTGGTAAAAGAAATCGTAAATAATTCCGGGGGAAAAATTCTTTTGGAAAGCCAGCCAGGCAAAGGATCGGAATTTAGAGTGTACTTAAAAGCTACATAGAATTTTAAACCTATGACTATTGAAGAACCCAATACAGTAACACAGAATTTTTTATCCGGCGGTGGTAAAATGGGCGAGCTTATGCGTACCATGGATTGGTCACGAAGTACTCTTGGTGATCCCGGTCAATGGTCGCAAAGTTTGCGTACATACGTCAGCATTTGTCTCAACTCAAGGTTTCCTTTATTAATATGGTGGGGTAATGATCTTGTAAAAATTTATAATGATGCCTATCGTGAACTTATTGCGGCAAAGCATCCCAAAGCTATGGGCGCCAAAGGAGCAGATGTATGGCCGGAAATATGGCATATTGTTGGCCCCATGCTACAAGGCGTTTTAAATACAGGAGAAGCAACCTGGTCAGAAGATCAGCAATTGATAATTCAAAGAAATGGATATCCGGAAGAATGTTATTTTACTTACTCTTATAGCGCTATCCGTGATGAAACAGGTAAGATAGGCGGCGTATTTTGCGCCATTAATGAAACCACCAAAAAAGTATTTACAGAAAGGCATCTAGCAAAACAATTAAATAATCTTTTAATACAGGCACCTGTAGCCATCTGCATATTGCATGGAGAAAATTATGTGATTGAAGTGATTAATGAAAGAATGGCTGAAATGTGGGATAGAAAAATGGAAGACGTATTAAATAAACCTGCGTTTGATGTACTGCCCGAGCTTAGAGACCAGGGATTTAAAGAATTACTGGACAATGTTTATAACAAAGGAGAACGTTTTGTAACGCAGGAACTTCCTATTACTTTAAATCGCCACGAAAAGATAGAAAATGCTTTCTTAAAATTGGTGTATGAACCATTGCGTGAAGAGAATGGAACAATCTCCGGAGTGATGGTATTGGCACATGATATTACAGAGCAGGTAAATGCCAGGAAAATAATTGAAGACAGTAATAAACG
>JBPCQG010000075.1:0-3890 GCA_050998315.1 Chitinophagaceae bacterium | reverse complement strand
ATAAAAATGATCGCAATGCAATAACGGTTTTCAAGAGTGATAAATTACGGATAGTACTTGTTGCCATGCATAAAAAAGCAGAAATGACAACAGAACATCCTGAAAATATTTTTAGCCTGCAGGTGATTGAAGGAAAAGTAAGATGCATTGCTAATGATAAAAAAATTGATATTAGAGAAGAAGAACTGTTTGTTCTTCATCCAAATATCCCTTATAAGATAGAGGCATTAAAAAGATCGGTTTTTCTATTAACTGTAGTTGAGTGATTTAAAAGATAAATGAATACCCATTACCTTTTTTATCAGCACTTTTTATTTGTTCGA
Organism: Chitinophagaceae bacterium; assembly: GCA_050998315.1. GTDB lineage: Bacteria > Bacteroidota > Bacteroidia > Chitinophagales > Chitinophagaceae > Ginsengibacter. Next base: position 3,567 of record JBPCQG010000075.1, on the reverse strand, counting down.
ATTTTTCTATCTCCTGCTTAAGATATTTCGCATACTGGCCGGACATAAATTTTCTAAAAATTGTAATATCCTGCCGCTCTCTTGTTTGAAGGAGAGATTCAAAATACTCAGCCTTATCTTCCTTAAAAACTATTGCCATAGGCAGATCAAAATATAGTTGCAAATAATTCATCAAAAGTCTGCTCGTTCTGCCATTGCCATCATAAAAAGGATGAATTGTCACCAAATCAAAATGTGCATCAAACGAAATATTTAATTGTTGAATAACAGCGCTCTCCTTCAGCCTGTCATTGATCTTATCACAAAGGTCTTTTACTAATCCTTTCACTTTTTCATATCCAACAAAATAACTATTACCTGCACTCACATTTCCTTTTCTAAACAAACCTTTGGCAGCGTCTACCTCTCCAAATACGGTGTTATAAATATTTCCGGTTTGTTTCATCACGCCGGCATTTATTTGCTGAATAAGCTCAGGTGTAATTGATCTTTGTTCTTTTGAAGAATTAATAATAAACAATAAAGCATTGTAGTGATCCTGTACCATAAGACTGTGTAGCAAAGGCTTTCCCTTTGGTGTAGTTCCTTCATCTAATAAAAGCCTGGTCTCAATTTCTGTAAGTGTGCTACCTTCGATTGTGCTTGAATGATGCGTAATAGAGTATTGATTGAATTTATCAAAATCAATATTCTGCGATAAATTCAAAGCTTTAAAATTCTCTAAAATCAATATGATATTTTTTTCATCCATTTATCACTCATTAAAATTATTACAGGCATTCATCATTATTGATCAATTTTTTCACTTACTATTTTCCTCACTTCACTTAATGCAATTCTTTCCTGTTTCATTGTATCCCTGTAACGGATAGTAACCATATTATCCTCCTTCGTTTGATGATCTATGGTTACACAAAACGGTGTGCCGATAGCATCCATCCGTCTATAGCGCTTGCCTATACTGTCCTTCTCTTCATAAAAAGTATGAAAGCTTTGTTTGCATTCATCCATCAACTGCTTTGCAATTTCCGGCAAGCCATCTTTTTTTACAAGGGGGAGTATGGCTAGTTTATAAGGAGCAAGCTTTGCAGGGATTCTCAAAACCACACGGCTGTCTTCAGTTCCATCTTCTTTATTCCATTTTTGTTCTTCATAAGAAAGACTTAAGATGGTAAGCACTAATCGGTCAAGACCAACAGAAGTTTCTACAACATAAGGCACATAATTTTTGCTGATCTCATTATCGAAGTACTGCAATTTCTTTTTGCTAAATTCCTGGTGACGGCTAAGATCATAATCAGTTCTTGAATGTATGCCTTCCAGTTCTTTCCATCCAAAAGGAAATTCAAATTCTATATCAACTGCTGCATCAGCATAGTGGGCAAGCTTTACATGATCATGAAATTTTAGTTTGTCTGCAGGAATACCAATGCCTTGATGCCATTTTAATCTTTCGGCTTTCCAGAAATTATACCATTCCATCTGTGTACCAGGACGCACAAAGAACTGCATCTCCATTTGCTCAAATTCTTTCATACGGAAGATAAATTGCCTTGCAACAATCTCATTCCTAAAAGCTTTACCTGTTTGTGCAATGCCGAAAGGAATTTTCATCCTTCCTGTTTTTTGAACATTTAAAAAGTTTACAAAAATTCCCTGTGCAGTTTCCGGTCACAAATAAATGGTATTAGCTCCTTCAGCAACACTTCCTATTTCAGGTGAGAACATTAAATTAAATTGACGGATATCGGTCCAGTTGCAGGTACCACTTACACTGCATTTTATTTTATTTTCGTCAATTAGTTTTTTCAATCCCTCAAAATCATCAATAGCTAATAAACTTTCCATCGTAGCAATTAATTCATCAGCCTCTTTTCCTTTGCTCAAAGCTCGTAGCTCATCGCTAAAAGCCTCTATTAAGTGATCAACCCTATACCTTTTATTGCTGTCTTTATTATCGATCATCGGGTCGCTGAAACTATCCACATGCCCGCTGGCTTTCCATGTTGTGGGATGCATAAAAATTGCGGCATCAATACCCACAATATTCTCATTTAGCTGGGTCATACTCTTCCACCAATGATCGCGGATGTTCTTTTTTAGCTGTGCGCCATTTTGCCCGTAATCATACACAGCACTTAATCCATCATAAATTTCGCTGGAAGGAAAAATATAGCCATACTCTTTACAGTGTGCTATGAGCGCCGGAAAAATATTTGCATCTGCCATAGGGCTGCAAATATAAATTTAAAAGGAGGAAAGAAAATTTGAGGTTTTATATTTATGTAACTTTTTATTCCTTATTTATGAAAGAAACAAACACACAATCACTGATTTCTTTCCCAGCATATATTAAAACGGCAACTTTCATTAAAGCTGAACTAGAAGAAGCAAATAAAATAAATTTATTCGACCTAATGGAAGAATATATTTCAGAAAATATAATTATCAAGTTTCTTGGCTGCATTATGTTCCTCCACAGAAAAGCATAAACTAGGCACTTTATTTATTGAAGAATTAATGTCATTTTTAGAAAAAGAACAAAACATCACATCAAATTTTTTCGACAAAAAAAATTTTTTTAGAAGCAATTCAATTACCGAATGGATAACCCCTGTTGACCGAAATAGAAGAATAGATATAGTTGTTGAACTCAGAAACAATGCTTCAGAGATTTTAGGTGTTATTGGAATTGAAAATAAAATATTTGCGGAAGAACAAGACAAACAGTTATCAGATTATCAAAATGCGTTATGTATATCATATCCAACAGTACCGAAATCCATTCTTTTTCTAACTCCCTACAAAATTGAATCTATCACAAAAGATAACTCTTCTAAATGCATATCAATAGAAATCGGATATATTGATATAGCAAACGTGATTGATAAAATACTTTTAAAAATAAGTTTAGATGATATTTACATTCTGCTAAAGTCATATCAGACATATCTATTGTCACTATCAAACACTCATATCATGAAAAAAGATATTCAACAAAATATAAAGGAAATATTTATGAATCAAGCTCATAGAGAAACCATTAAATACATTTATGAGAATTTTCCGAAAATTGAGAATGTTTTAAATGAAGCAAAAAAGCAATTAGAATATCTAAAATATACTGTAGAGATTTATCAAAATATTCAACTACAATTACTACTTGAACGAAATAATAAGTATGATATTTATTTGATGCTTGAATCAGAAACTAGTAAACCAAGCTTAGGTGCGAAGTTTACTGAAAAACTTTATCTATGCATGATTCCAGAATTAAGAAGAAGTATACTTTCTCAAATCGAAGAAATAAGACTAATAAACTCTATTGGAAAATTAAAGCATTATGATTGTTGGATAAATATATGGGTAGGTAACAGTTTTACTCTGAGATATGTAGGAAAAGAAGATGTAAAAAAATTTGTAAGTGTACTTGATAGCTCTGCAAAAGCTCTCAAATCAAACAATGTAATTGAGAAACTTAAAAAACAAATTAATATATTAACTTCTATTAAAAATAAGTGAATGTTCTAATATCTATCTCAAACTTCTCATCTCCCTATGCTGCCC
>JBPCQG010000007.1:0-5474 GCA_050998315.1 Chitinophagaceae bacterium | reverse complement strand
GGCACAGGTAAAGAGAAATGTTATCAAAAACATACAACACAAAATGAGGAGGCTTGGCTTAACAGTAGAAGATGTTATTGTAGCAACAAATTAAATTACAGAGAGTTGAAATTTGTTAGATGGAACTGATGTTGAAAGATGAACGTATGTTCAGAGCCCCAAAAAATAATATTCAATATTCAACACTCAATATTCAATGTTCAATGGTTGATGACTTTTAAAAATCAATGGTCGTTAAGCGGTAAGCCGAGGCGCTGGTAGTCTTTCCAGTTTATGTATTCGGGGGCAACGCGGTGCTCTACCATGGTGATGCAATCGGTAACGGGGCACATGAGCTGGCAAAGGTTGCAGCCTACGCATTCTTCTTCTTTTATTGCATAGGTGTTGTACGGGTTGCCTTTGGTGATGCTGATGGATTGGTGCGATGTGTCTTCACAGGCGATGTAGCAAAGCCCGCAGTGAATGCATTTGTCCTGGTTGATGTTGGCGACGTGGTGGTAATTGATGTCGAGGTCTTCCCAATGGGTGAGTGTGGGTACACTTTTGCCTATGAAATCGTAAATGGTGGTAATGCCTTTTTCATCCATCCAGTTGTTGAGACCTTCGCAAAGATCTTCGATGATGCGGAAGCCATGCTTCATTGCGGCGGTACAAACCTGCACATTGCTTGCGCCGAGGAGCATGAACTCTGCTGCATCTTTCCAGGTGCTGATGCCGCCGATGCCGCTAATGGGAACTTTATTTGTTATTTCATTTTGGGAAATGGTTGCTAAAAATTTTAATGCAATGGGTTTTACTGCAGGTCCGCAATAACCACCGAAAACACTTTTACCCGCAACGTATGGATTGGGAACGAATGTATCAAGGTCGATACCTGTAACGGATTGAATGGTGTTGATGAGGGAGAGTGCATTGGTACCTGCCTCTACCACTGCTTTGCCTGTGGGCACAACGGAGTGTACGTTGGGTGTTAGCTTAGTGATGACAGGAATGTGTGCGGCTTCCATCACCCACTCAACCACCATCTTTGCAATTTCAGGATCCTGACCAACGGCGGCGCCCATGCCTCTTTCTGTCATGCCGTGTGGGCATCCGAAGTTTAATTCAAGACCGTGGGCTCCGGTGTCTTCAACTTTTTTTATGATTTCGTGCCAACTGTTTTTATCATTATCTGCCATGAGTGAGACAACCATTGCGCGGTCAGGGAATTCTTTAAGAACTTCTTTTATTTCTTTAAGGTTAATGTCTAATGGTCTGTCGCTGATGAGTTCGATATTATTAAAGCCCATCACTCTTGTATTGTTGAAATTTACTGCTGAGTAGCGTGAGGAAACATTTTTTACCTGGCTTCCTAAGGTTTTCCAAACGACGCCGCCCCAGCCTGCTTCGAAGGCACGGAGTACATTTATCTTTTTATCAGTTGGGGGAGCGCTGGCAAGCCAGTATGGGTTGGGGGATTTTATGCCGAGGAAGTTTGCGGTGATGTCTGCCATGATGTTTTATTTTTTGCCTCACCACCCTTCCTCCTCTCCCATAGAGAGGAGGCGGTGCTTTAGAATGTTTATATAAACTTTATCTCTTACACATTATCATTAGTATAAATCCAGTCACAAAGAGTATTAGTTATGGAAAGAACCTATAGATTTCCTTGCGATTTAAAACTCTCTGTAATTCGATTGTATTGTTGCTTTTTAGTAATCCAACTCTGTAATCACCAAAACGAACTTTGTAAAGATTTTTGTAACCAGTCATTTTTTCAATGTTCCCCGAACTTTCAATTGATGACAAAAGAAGTAATTCTTCAAATACATATTTCTCAATCTGTTGTCTTCTTTTAACAGGAGTTACTTTCGCTAAATCTTTTAAAAAGGTTTTGGTGTATGTTACCTGCACAGTTATTTTTTTGCAAGTTTTTTGTAGAAAGATTTGGCTTCATCGATATTTAGTTTTTCATCATTTTTTGATTCTTTCATGTATTGAGCTAATGCATAATCTTCCAAAACTTCTTCTATCCGTTTAAAAGTTTTAATATCCAATTGCACAGCAACTTTTTTTTGTTGCTTATTTACAATGTATTTTTCTTTTAGGTCTAACATAATCTTCTTTTTGAACTATAAATTTATCACTTAAATCTGAAGCATCAAATATTGCAGAATCTCGGCCGCCCCATCCTTTCCTGCCTGCACTGCATCCACCACTTCCTTACCGCCATTCACCGCATCGCCTCCGGCGAAAACGCCTTGAACGTTTGTAACAGCTTTTTCTTTCACAACAATTCTTCCTTTATAATTTTCCAAACCATTTTGTTCTACTAATTCCATAAAAGGGCTTTGACCTGTTGCCTTAATTACCATATCACATTCAATGGTTATGGTTTCACCTGTTCTTATTGGTGCAGGCTTTCCGGAAGAATCAGGAGCACCGAGTTTCATTACGTCACAAATCAATGAAGTTACTTTGCCATTAATGCCAGAGATTGCAACAGGTGCTGCCAGCCATTGAACTTTACAACCGTCAAGCATGGCAATATCCAATTCAACCTGTGTACAATTCTTTTCGGCTTCACTTCTTCTGTACACCATTGTTACTTCTTTTGCACCGAGACGTTTTGCCTGTGTTGCGGCATCAATCGCTGTCATGCCCATACCAATGACGGCAACCTTATCACCTACCGGAACATTTGGGTAACCTTTGCTTCTTATGTCATAGATAAAACTGATGGCATCTTCAACACCATCCAATTCTTCTCCCGGAATATTTAATTGATTAGCTAAGCCAACACCCATTCCGAGATATACTGCATCGTACTCTTTTTGCAGGTCAGCGAGTGTGATATCTTTTCCTAAACTGTGATCATATTTAATATCAATACCGCCAAGTGATGTTATGAAATCAACTTCATCCTGCCAAAACTTTGGAGTTACCTTATACGCTGCAATGCCATACGTCATCAATCCACCGCCTTTACTTTCCTTTTCATACACAGTTACATCAACTCCTTCACGTGAAAGCACATGAGCACATGAAAGCCCGGCAGGACCAGCGCCTATGATAGCAACTTTTTTGCTCCCATCCCCGCCCCCTAAAGGGGTGACTGGAAGATTTTTGCGATTGAAGAGTTTCCATTTATTTTCTATTGCCGGCTCTGTTGACCAGCGCTGCAACTTTGCAATTTCAATTGGTTTTTCATGTAACAAATTATAAACGCATGAGCCTTCGCATAACTTTTCTACAGGACAAACTCTTGAGCAACCACCGCCAAAAATGTTGGAAACAAAAATAGTGTGAGCAGAACCTTTGATATTATCTGTTGTTATCTGTTTAATAAACTTCGGAATGTTGATAGATGTAGGGCAGCTTTTTGTGCATGGCGCATCATAACAAAAAATGCATCGGTTAGCTTCCACTAATGCCGCTTCTTTATTTTCAAACGGCGGATGAATATCGCTGAAATTTTCTGCGTAATCTTTTTCCGGTAACCTGTTATTTTGAATTGCCATGTGTTAATTAATAATCGGTTTCTATTCTGTAATATTCCACTCCTACGGAGTTGTTTGTAATCCCAATTTAATTGCTACTCCTAATATTAAGCCTCTACAAGGCTATCAAAAACTTACAACCTAAGTTCTCCCTTTAGGGAGACAGAGGGTTAAAGCTCTACCAATTTCCCATACGTCTCTGGTCTGCGATCTCTGAAGAATTGCCATGTGTTTCTTACTTCTTCTATCATATCAAGATCAAAATCTGCAACCAACAATTCATCTTTATCTTCAGATGCCTGGGCAAAGATTTGTCCACGTGGATCAACGAAGTAAGATGAGCCGTAAAACTTACCGAGGTTCCATGGCTTTTCCTCTCCCACTCTGTTTATACAACCCATAAAATATCCATTGGCTGCAGCGTGAGCAGGCTGCTCCAGCTTCCATAAATATTGAGATAAACCCGCAACAGTTGCAGAAGGATTGTAAACAATTTCGGCACCGTTCAAGCCGAGGCACCTGGCGCCATCAGGGAAGTGACGGTCGTAACAAATGTACACGCCGATCTTTGCATACCTCGTCTGGAATACCGGGTAGCCAAGGTTTCCCGGCTTAAAGAAAAATTTTTCCCAAAAGCCACTTGTATGTGGTATATGGTTTTTTCTGTATTTGCCTAAGTAGGTGCCATCGGCATCTAACACTGCTGCAGTATTGTATAAAATTCCAGCCTGCTCTTTTTCATACACCGGAACAATTATTACCATGTCGTATTTTTTTGCATACTCGGCCAGCCGTTCTGTTGTTGGCCCCGGAACAGCTTCAGCAGATGCATACCATTTTTTATCCTGTCCCGGGCAGAAGTAAGGGGTATTAAAAATTTCCTGAAGGCACAGTATCTGCACACCTTTTTTTCCCGCCTCTTCAATCAGCGGAATATGTTTATCATACATCGCTTGTACAATTTCTGCAATGGTTCCCTCCCCTTCCGTTTTCGGAAGAGACATTTGTATCAAACCTGATTTAATAATTCGTGGCATCTTTTACTGTTTAGTTTTTAATTATCCTTTTTACAAACATTAGTTCATTGGGCATAATCGTTGTGTCACTCACTTGTGCTTTTAGTTCTTCCAGCGTCATTGTAAGGAACAAAACGACGAAGAAATCTTGTAAGACATTTCAAATTAGGAAACAACCTTTATTTTTATTGCTTCAATATGAGATTGCTTCGTCGTCGTGCCTCCTCCTTACAATGACGTTAGATGTTTTGTGAGACCTTAGACCTTTTTATAAATTTACCAAATCCTTTCTGCACTTTACATTCGTTATTGTTAATTACTACTTCACCTCTTAGCAAAACTGTTTTTACTTTCCCTGTAACTTCCCATCCTTCATAGCCACTGTAATCAACATTCATGTGATGCGACTTTGCAGAGAGTGTATGTTTTTCATTCGGATCGAAAATTACAATGTCTGCATCACTGCCAACTGCAACGGTTCCTTTGCGAGGAAACATTCCAAATATTTTTGCCGGGTTAGTGCAAGCCACTTCAACGTATTTATTTAAAGTAATTTTTCCTTTGTCCACTCCTTCGCTAAATAAAAGTTCCATCCTGTTTTCAATTGCGGGATGACCGTTAGGGATTTTTGAAAAATCTTTTTCACCCATTAATTTCTGCTCCCACATAAACGGGCAATGATCTGTTGCTACAACATTTACCAGCCCCTGATTAATTCCTGCCCACAAAGTTTCCTGGTCTTTCTTTTCCCTCAATGGCGGACTCATCACCCACTTTGCGCCTTCAAAATCTTTTTCATACAAGGATGCATCAAGTATTAAATATTGAATACACGTCTCTACAAAAACATGTTGGTTTCTTTTTGTGGCATTGCGAACTGAATTCAGTGCGCCTTCGCAGGTTAAGTGAACAATGTAACCGGGGCAACCTGTGTAATTCGCCATATCAACAAAACGCTCTGATGCTTCTGCCTCTGTAA
>JBPCQG010000416.1:0-2571 GCA_050998315.1 Chitinophagaceae bacterium | reverse complement strand
CAATAAACAAAACATAGTTACGTTCATTGCCTCTTTTTTAATGCCTCATTTATTTTAACAGAGCATGCATTAAAACTGGCTCAGAAGTTGAAAGTCTACCGTCAAAATAAAATTCTATGCAAACCTCCTTCCATCCATTCCTTAGTAAAAACGTTTCTGCAATATCTTTCGGCAAAAAAGAAATAGGACCATATTATTGGGTTGGCCATTGCCAGAACGGTGTAGACTATTTTGCAGGTCAAACTTTTGTTACTCCTGAAGCAGGAATACTAAAACGGATCAGTTTATTTCCTTCAATAGTTTATGGCAATACCAATGCAACTTTAACTGTGTATGAATTTGACCGCGTTAATCATACATGGAAGCAACAATGCGCAGAGGTTAAAAGATATGTTTCCAAAGCAATGGAAGGGCAATGGATCGATTTTGAATTACGCGGGCTACAAGTAAATAAGAATGGCAGTTACGGTTTTAAACTTTCATGCAATAGTGGTGGTATGTTGGCAATTGCAGAATGTCCCTGGAATATTTTCAATCCATATCCTGAAGGTGAAGAGTGGATCGGCTCTTCCCAATTAGTTGAAGGAAACTTCTATAAAGATTTTGACCTGGCATTTGAAGGCGAAATAATACCTCAATAAATACCAAGTTTATCTAAAAGCACTTTTGCCATTTTGTAAAATGCTTCATTTGAATAGCCTGCAATGTGAGGAGTGATAATTACATTTGGTCTTGACAACAAATCATTCAACTGTTCACGCTCTTGTGTTGTGTAACTTATTAGGTTTTCATTTTCCAAAACATCAAGCCCTGCTCCTTTTATTTGCTTATAATCAAGAGCATTGATCAGAGCTAAGGTATCAATGACTTTTCCACGACAGCAATTTAAAAAGTAAGGCTTTTGTTCAAGCGATTGAAAGAAGGTTTCATTTGCAAGGTGAAAGGTTTCTTCAGTAAGCGGAACATGTAAACTGATAACATGACTATATTTGCAAACCTGTTCAAAACTTGCTTCTTTAATATAACTTTTGGCAAAGCCATATTTATATTTGTCGTATGCCAACACAGTTACATCAAAAGCCTGGAGTAATTTGGCAAAGGCGCTTCCATTGTTACCAAAGCCAACGATACCAACCGTTTTACCCGCTAACTCTGTTCCTGTATTTTCCTTACGTAAATAAACATCTTCCTTTATTTCATTATAGCTTTTTGAAATATTGTTCATTAAACTTAACAACATACCCAAGGCATGCTCGGCTACTGCATTACGGTTTCCTTCAGGACTGCTGACGCAATTTATTCCTTTACTTACTGCATAATCCACATCAATTTGTTCCATACCACTTCCAAGCCTCCCTATCCATTTTAATTTTACTGCATCATCTAAAATTGATCTATCGATATTTATCCTTGTTGTTACTACCACCCCTTCAATATCTGCAATCTTTTCTTTCAATTCTGCATAAGTGATTGAAGGTTGAGTCAATACTTCACAACCATTCTTCTTAAGGGTTTGCTGAAGGTAGGAATGTGCAGGTGCTGTTATAATAACTTTCTTACTCAATGTTTTTGTTGTAAATATCTAATTAGTTAAACTGCTTCATGCTAAAAGTTAATGCAGCAAAATCATTTACGCTTAATACCTCTGCACGTTTATTAAATAATTCATCTTTCAACTCTTCTTCTGTAAACAGGCCCCGAACAGCATTACGCAAAGTTTTTCGTCGCTGATTAAAAGCTGTTTTTACAAGATTGAAAAATGCTCTTTCACTTTTCATTTCAGGAATATTTTCACGTCTTACCAATCTTATAACTCCGCTCATAACTTTCGGCGGCGGAGTAAAGCAAGTCGGATTAACATCAAATAAGTATTCGACTTTATAGAATGCCTGAACCAAAACACTTAATACACCATAAACTTTACTGCCCTCTTTACTTGCCGCTCTCTCCGCCACTTCTTTTTGAAACATACCAACTATTACCGGAACTTTTTGCTTCCATTCTAAAACCTTAAACAGGATTTGAGTAGAAATGTTGTAAGGAAAATTTCCAACCACTGTAAACTCCTCTCCAAAAGGTGGATCAATATTTAAAAAGCTTTTATGGATGATCTTATCTTTTATTGCAGGATAAGTGTTTTCAAGATATTCTACCTTCTCGAGGTCAAGTTCTACAGCTTTAAAATTTATCTCCGGCAATTTCAATAAATATTTTGTAAGTGCTCCGGCACCTGGCCCTACTTCTAACAGGTTTTCAAAAGCATGTTGTTTTAGCTCATCCACTATTTTAGTACAAACATTTTCATCTTTCAAAAAATGTTGCCCCAGAGATTTCTTTAAACTGTATTCCATCTTTCTTTAGTCATTGAGCCATTGGGTCAATAAGTCATTAAGGTTGCCTTCTTATGAAAATATTCAGTAGTCTACTCAAAAATATCCAGATCATAATAAATAGGACGTTTTAATTTCCCTGAAAAATAAAATATTGCTTTAACCATGATCATCCTTTGGAAAACGTTGATACCTTAGTGACTCGATACCTGATCACTTATTGACCTAATGACTCAATGAC
>JBPCQG010000307.1:0-24708 GCA_050998315.1 Chitinophagaceae bacterium | reverse complement strand
TTTTATTGAACAGGAATATCTTCCGGAAAAAATTATGGGTACAAAATTTTATGATCCCGGTATTAATGCAAGAGAAAATGAACTTAGAAGGTTCTTAAAAGAAAGATGGAATGATAAATATGGATATTAATGTGGATAGATCCATGGGAAATGTTTATTTATCCTAATCCTTCTGTTGATAACATTGTTAAAAAGACGTGCAAATTATAAAGTAAAAATATTTGGAATTTGCTTCCTTACAATACTATCTTGTGTATGCAATTAGAGGAGCGAAATTCTGTTAAAAGTTGATCGCAAATTTAAAAGCGAAAGCATCGGGTTAGTAAGTGTATAAGTTTCGGCTTGTATTAAATACAAAACTTGGTGCTTTTTTTATGCCCTAAACTCTCATTATTTTCTTCTTTCCGAATTATTTTACTCCTCATCCAATAGTTAATTTGCAGGATGGATATTACCTGGCTGTGCAAAGCATTTAGTAATCTCACACCTGATGAATTATATTCAATTCTACAATTAAGAAATGAAGTGTTTGTTATCGAGCAAAATTGCGTTTACCAGGATTGTGATGATAAGGACCAATACTCATATCATTTTATGGGATGGCAGCAGAATAAGCTGGTTGCTTATACCCGGTTAATTCCTTCCGGAGTTACTTATGAAGAAATCTCTATTGGCAGAGTTGTTACCTCGCCTTCGATCAGGGGGACAAAAGTGGGCAGGGAACTTATAATAAGATCTATTGAAAAACTTCATGAACTATTTGGAAAAAAACCTATAAAAATTGGTGCACAATTATATCTAAAACACTTTTACGAATCCCTCGGTTTTATAAAAAGCAGCAATGTTTATTTAGAAGATGGAATAGAGCATATAAAAATGATCCGTAATTAATTTAATTTCACAATAAAGCCAACGTAGCTCCGTTATTACTTAGCAGATAATTTTTATTTTAATTATTCTGAAGATTTATATCCAAATCCCTTAGAAAAGACAAATCTGATCTCCTTATGAAAAAACGTCTACAAACCGTTTTCAAGCATACATGTTGCATCCTAATTCTTAGCTTTTTATTTTCTGTAAAAAGCTTTTCACAAAGCTTAATATTTCAAACAGGCAAAGTAATATTGGAAGCCGGCATTAATGTTGGCCCATCTTTCTTTTTAGGCGACCTGGGAGGAAACGCAGGCAAAGGGACTAGATTCTTAAAAGATGTAAATCCACAGTTTACCAATATAATGAAAGGAGCCTTTGTTGCTGCTTACCCATCGGACTGGTTAGGAATTCGGCTGGCAGCACAAATAGGATCGCTTGAGGCTGATGATGCTGCAGTAAACACAAAAGGTGTGGATGAACTATGGCGCAAACAAAGAAACCTCGACTTTAGATCTAATATCTCAGAAATATATATTGGAGCTGAAGTTTTTCCTTTAATGTTATTTAGTGGCATAGCCGAAAATAATCCACGAATGCGACCGTATGGAGTAATTGGAATAGGAATGTTCCATTTTAATCCCCAGGGTTCTCTTACAGATGCTAATGGAAATAAAACTTGGTATGATCTTCATAAATTGAGGACCGAAGGGCAAGGGATGACAGAATATCCTGATAAAAAACCATATTCACTTACGCAGTATAATATTCCAATGGGAGCAGGAATAAAATATTTTCTTTCTGACAGATTTAATATCAGTACTGAAGTTTTATATCGTAAATCATTTACTGATTATATTGATGATGTAAGCACTGAGTATATTGATCCAAATTTATTCAGTAAATATCTTTCGGCATCGGACGCTGCAATTGCACGCCAGATACATGATAAAGTTTATGGAATTGTAACACCCGGCGTTACGAGGTATGCCCCCGGAACACAAAGAGGTAACCCAAAGCAGAACGATGCTTATTTTTCCTTGCTATTGAAATTTGGCGTAAGGTTAGGTAATGTGTATGAAAATGACACTGAAAGAAAAGCATCTCACCAGTTAAGATGTCCGGCTAAGTTTTAAGTAAAATAGAAACTGATAGTTAATAAAAAATATTATTTGTTGAAAAGCATAGTGCTAATTACATGCTTCTTTTTAACAGCAGGTTTTATAATTAAGAATGAAGAAAGCAAATTTTTTAATGCAGATACATTTGTAAATGTTGAGCAGGAAAATAATAACCTAACTGTATCAGTAAAAACATCAAAAAATATTAATATCCGGTTTTATATATTTACTGTAGAAGGACGACTGATAAAGGAATTAAATATTTATGGGTCAAAAAGAGTAAGCATTACTCAATTAGAAAAAGGCATTTATATCTATGATTTTTTTAATAATGACGAAAGATTAAAAAATGGAAAAATAGTATTAAAATAATTTAAAATGTTGTTCATCTAATGAGTAACACACGGCAAAGTATATAATAAAAGTTAAGCCTGGAAACGATGCACATTCCTGTGTAATGTAAACCCCTGAAACCACGATCTTTTTTAACTTTGTTATTATGCTTTGCTTTTTTTTATTTTATATTACCTGTTAGTATTTTTAATTAATTCAATTCTTCTTTTAAAAACCTAGCTGTATAGCTTTCTTTATTTTTGATAATATCTTCAGGTTTTCCTTCACATAAAATTCTGCCTCCTTCATCTCCGCCTTCAGGACCCAGGTCAATTATATGATCAGCAATTTTTATAATGTCCATATTATGTTCTATCACTAAAATTGTATTTCCCCTGTCAACTAATTTATTCAATACATCAGCCAGATGCTGAATATCCTGGAAGTGCAAACCTGTTGTAGGCTCATCTAAAATATAAAAAGTTTTACCGGTATCTCTTTTACCTAACTCAGTTGAAAGCTTTACCCGCTGAGCCTCCCCGCCACTAAGGGTTACAGCGCTTTGCCCTAATGTAATATAGCCTAATCCTACATCCTGTAACACTTTTATCTTTCTATAAATGTAGGGTACATTTTGAAAAAACTCCACCGCTTCATCAACCGTCATATCCAATACATCGCTGATAGATTTTCCTTTATATCTTATCTCTAAAGTCTCACGATTGTACCTTTTACCATTACACTTTTCGCAATGCACATATACATCCGGCAAAAAATTCATCTCTATAACTTTCATTCCGCCTCCTTCGCAAACATCGCATCTCCCGCTTTTTACATTAAAAGAAAAACGTCCCGGAGTATAACCTCTGATCTTTGCTTCTGGCACAGCAGCAAATAACGTTCTGATGTCAGTAAAAAATCCACAATACGTTGCAGGATTACTTCTTGGTGTTCTTCCGATGGGTGATTGATTTATTTCTATCACCTTATCAATATTTTCCAATCCATCAATAGTTTTAAATTCCAGCGGGGTCATTTTACTATTGTATGCATGCTTGCTTAAGATGGGATAAAGTGTTTCATTTATCAAAGTTGATTTACCACTTCCACTTACACCCGTAATGCAAATAAATTTTCCTAAAGGAAATGTAGCAGTTACATCTTTTAAATTATTTCCGGAAGCACCTTTTAATTTTAATGCTTTTCCATTCCCTTTTCTTCTTTGTTCAGGAACAGGAATTTTTCTATGCCCGTTTAGATAAGCAGAAGTTACGGTATTTAATTTCAACATATCTTTTGGTATACCGGATGCAACAATTTCTCCGCCATGTTTACCGGCATCAGGACCAATATCAATTAAATAATCTGCTGCCATCATAATTTCCTTATCATGCTCAACAACAATAACGCTGTTTCCAATATTGCGGAGATTATTTAAAGCATCAATTAACCGGTGATTATCCCGTTGGTGTAATCCAATACTTGGCTCATCCAAAATATATGTTATTCCCTGCAGCTGAGAGCCTATTTGTGTAGCAAGTCTTATGCGCTGGGATTCCCCACCGCTAAGGCTTTTAGAAGAGCGGTTCATGCTGAGATAATTCAATCCAACATCTAATAAAAACTGCAATCGATCTCGTATTTCTTTTAAAATATCCTTTGCTATCTGATTCTGCCTGTTACTTAATCTATCTTCAATTTCATCAAACCAACCAATTAGCTTATCAAGATTTAACCCGCTTAATTCTGAAATATCTCTTCCATCAATTCTAAACCATAAGCTTTCTTTTCTTAATCTTTTACCATTACATGTTGTACATGTTTTCAGTTGAAAATATTTTTCTACCCATGCTCTCATTCCTTCACTGGTGGTACTTGCGCTAAACCATCTTTTAAGCATGTTGATTATTCCTTCATACCCGGTTGTGTAATATGCTTTTGCTTCATCACTTTCTTCATTCTCATTTTTTGAAATAATGGTTTCATTCAGATCAAAATCAACTGTATCATCTCCATTTACTTCTTCCTTACCATATAAAAGAATATTTAATGACTTTGGGGGTAATTCTTTTATAGGTTTATCTAAATTTATCCTGTGTGTTTTTGCAACCTGTTGAACCTGTTTAAAAACATATGCCTGCCTCTCTTCACCAAGCGGAGTAATTCCGCCTTCATTAATGGTTAACTTCCAATCAGGTATTATTGCTTCAGGATTTATCTGGTATACACTGCCAAGCCCTTTACAGGTTGAGCATGCGCCGTAAGGTGAGTTAAATGAAAAACTATTTGGTGAGGGCTCTTCATAGCTGATGCCGGAATCTTCACACATCAATTGCTTTGAATATTGAACCAAAGACTCATTATTCCCTGCTAAACCTGCGGCATTGGGGGAGGCTAAAATAAAAATTAAATCTTTACCTAACTGTAAAGATTTTTGTACACTCTGGCTGAGCCGAACTTTCATTTCATCTGTAACCTGCAGACGATCAACTACCAACTCAATATCATGAATTTTATAACGGTCAACCTGCATTTTTGCTACAAGATCTTTTACTTCACCATCAACCCTAACTTTTAGGAAACCCTTTTTTCTTACATCCTCAAACAACTCACGATAATGTCCTTTTCGACCGCGAACAAGAGGGGCAAGAACAGAAATTTTTTTATTCTCAAACCGTTTAAAAATATTCCTTACAATTTCTTCTTCACTCCACTTAACCACTTTTTTACCGGTATTGTAACTATAAGCTTCTCCTATTCTGGCAAACAGTAGTCTAAAAAAATCATATACTTCAGTTACGGTACCAACGGTGCTCCTCGGATTTTTATTAGTTGTTTTTTGCTCAATGGAAATTACCCGTGAAAGCCCGGTGATCTTGTCTACATCCGGTCGCTCCATATCACCAATAAACTGCCTTGCGTAAGCCGAAAAGCTTTCCATGTAACGCCTTTGTCCCTCGGCATAAATTGTATCAAATGCTAATGAAGATTTTCCGCTTCCGCTTATTCCGGTAATAACAACCAGTTTATTTTTGGGAATTGTTATATCAATATTCTTAAGATTATGAACCCTTGCACCAAAAACTTCAATTGCGTCATTTACTGCGATTTCTTTTTCCTCCTTCAAACAAAAATATTAAGGATGCAAATATACAAACACATAAACCCTCGCAAGGCTAAAACCGTAAATATTAAAGGGTGATAAGGATATTTTTAGATTCTTATATCACTTAATAAAGATTTAATAATAAGACACATTTACATGAGAAGTATAATAAGGTAAATAGTAAACCGTTTAAAACTATGCATAATAATTATTAACTTCAATTGCCTGGGATATGAAAAATTTTACGATTAATGACCTGGAACGTTTTTCCGGGATCAAGGCTCATACATTAAGAATTTGGGAGCGTCGTTATTCTTTAGTGAATCCGGGCAGATCAGCCGGGAATTTTCGCCTTTATACTTTAGAAGAATTAAAAAAAATCCTGAATATTGCTTTACTCCAAAAGAATGGATACAGAATATCGGTTTTATCAAAAATTGGCACTGAAGAGATTGAAGATAAAATAGAACATCTTTCAAACGATTATATTAAATGGCAAAGGGCAATTAATGACCTTACCATTAACATGTACACTTTAGATCCTGAATCGTTTGAATGGGTTTTAGATGAGCTTTTATTAAACTGGCCAATTGATATTTTGGTTGAAAAGATAATTTTTCCCTTTTTAAAAATTACCCGTTTACTATGGGTTGGGAATAAACTTTCAGAAGAACACGTAGTGGTAACCGCCATCCGGAAAAAATTAATATTCGCAATAGAAAGTGCTGATTTTATCTCATCTAAAAATAACTCCGTTTTGCTTTTTTTGCCAGACCGCAAGCAACTTGACCTTGGATTGTTATATAGCAATTACTATCTTAAACGTCGTGGCGTTAAGGTATTGTATCTGGGTAATGATGTAACTATTCAAAATTTGAAAAGTGTTTTTCATGCACTTCCCACATCATATTTATTTACTTACCTCCCACAAAACACTTCGTTCGATATAGAACATTTGCTGGAATGCATGAGCATGTATGCACCCGGCTCCAAGTTAATAATTGGACAATATTTCGATGAACTGAGTGATAAATTTAATAATGAAAATCTTATTCATATGGATTTTACAAGTGCGCTGGATTTCTTACATAAATCTGTTCAATAGGTGACAGGGATAATGTAAGCGCTTTTCTCTTATCTTAATTTATCATACATTTTTTATATAAACAGTTTAGTGATTCTGAAGTTTGACTATCAATCCTCTACAATCAATCTATTATAAAATGATGAGTACAGTGCAATACACTCCCCACAGTTACCTTTAACCACCCCATTTGTTCAACCGTATTTTTACTTAAGCACGCTTTAATTGAACATTATAGTGGCTTATATTTTGAATCATAATTACGTGTTCAATATTCTATTTATTCCTCTTTACTATTCCGGCATACATGTTTTTTTAAAGTATGCTGCTCTTAACTTCTAAAGAAAAAGTTTTTAAACAATTTTCTTAACTTAAAATTTTATTTTATGTCAAAAAGCTCAACAGAACTTAATGAAGCGGAGAGTAGCGGAAGCCGTTTCCTTTCTAATGTTTCCCGCCGAAAATTTTTAAACTATGCAGGCGCCTCCGCAGGTGCAATGTTAGTTGCCTCCTCCTGTAGCAAGGAATTAAGGCAAAATCCCCAAGGCGATAGCCATTTAAACTCCGAGGGGGGTGGTATAGATGGAGGTAAAAGGAATGTCAATCTTGGAGAAGGAGATATTGGAATTCTTAATTATGCCTATGCCCTCGAGCAACTTGAAGCTGCTTTTTACACCCAGGTAATTGCAACACCTTATTCAGGGCTTGCCGGTAAGGATTTGGAATACCTGACTGATATCAGGGATCATGAAATTGCCCACAGGGAATTTTTTAAAAATGTATTGGGAGACGATCGTATAGGGGGATTGATTGTAGATTTTAGTACTATTAATTTCAGCAGCAAGGATAGTGTTTTAGCCACAGCAAAGGCTTTTGAAGATCTTGGGGTATCAGCTTATAATGGCGCCGGGGAATTATTGCAGAGTGCAGATTACCTGTTGTATGCCGGAAAAATTGTTTCCGTTGAAGCCCGGCACGCTGCAACATTAAGGGATATGATAAGTTATGGAAGCTTTGCAGATAGTACTGCGGTTAATTCGATGGGTTTAGACCTTTATCGTACGCCACCTGAAGTATTAGCAATAGCTGACCAGTACATTCTCACTAATATTAATTCCAAAAATTTACCAACCTCTTAAATTTATTAATATGAATCTCTTAAATGTAATAGACGAAATCGAAAAAATAGATCCGGAAGTTTATGACCGCCTGGATGGTCGCAGGGCTGCCATGAAGAAGTTTATATCTTTTTCCGGAAAAGTAGCTATGACCGCAGTGCCTGTAGCGCTGGGCACAATGCTAAACAAATCTTATGGGCAATCAGTAAGTCAGCAAATATTGGACGTATTAAATTTTGCATTAACACTGGAATACCTTGAAGCAGAATTTTATGTTACAGGTCTGGCTGTTTCAGGATTGATTCCTGGAGGAGATGACCGAAATGCATTTCAAACTATTAGCACTCATGAAGCACAACATGTTGCATTTTTACGAAGTACTATTATTAGCTTAGGCGGCATGCCTGTTGCAAAACCCAGTTTTGATTATTCAGCCGGTAATACCGCTTCAGCTGGTAATAACTCCATGACCGGACCTTTTGCTAATGTATTCACAAGCTATGCCACTTATCTTGCAGTATCACAAACATTCGAAGATACAGGAGTAAGAGCTTATAAAGGGCAAGCCGGCTTTCTCATTAGTAGTAATGAAATACTGAGAGCAGCTTTAAGAATTCACTCTGTAGAAGGAAGACATGCTTCGCATGTTAGGGAGATACGCAGAAGAAATGGATTACTTGTTCCCGCAGGTGTTCTGCTTCAACCATGGATCACATTAAATCAAAGTGGTATTGCTTCGGCGGTGGTTCAACCCAGCTATAATGGAGAGGAACTTACCACACAGGCCGGAGTGAACATTGTTGGAATAAATGGATTTGATATTACTTCAGAAGATGCAAGTGAAGCGTTTGATGAACCATTAACAAAAGCACAGGTTTTGGCAATAGTAGATCCTTTTATCGTTCCATAAAACAAAATGAACAAATTAAAAGGCCATGCTTTAAAGAGTATGGCCTTTTTTTTTAAAGAAGATTATTCCAGGGCAATGGTCGGAATAAGATTTAATGGGAGGATTTTTAATCAACAGGAACGCCGCAGATCCCGATATAAACACAACAGGGTTAGATAAAAATGGGAAAAAGTTGGAACAATAATTGTCTTTGATACTTCGGTAAATTAAATCGTGGAAAGAGTATGATGATAAAAAGAGGAAACTGTATTTATATACAAGGATAACTGAAGATCGATTGATAAAAAATCTATGCTAATAAAAAATTCGTAACTACCTAAATAATAAACATTTTTCAAATTAAATAAATCCCTCACTTTATGCAAACAACAAAATCAACACATCAGGTTGCACTGACAGATGAGCGTATTACTCAACCTGTTTCCAGAAGAAAGTTTTTGGGATATGTTGGGGCTACCTCAGCTATACTGGCAACTGCTGCATCTTGTAAAAAAGACAAAGTTAATGATACAGGTGTAGACCTTGGGAGCGGTGATGTAGGTATATTAAATTATGCTTATGCACTTGAGCAATTAGAAGCAGCATTCTATACCCAGGTAATTGCAACCCCGTATACGGGGATAACAGCGCTTGAAATGGAATTCTTAACAGATATTAGAAATCATGAGATAGCACATCGTGAGTTCTTTAAGGCTGCAATTACAGCTGCGCCTGCTACTGCTATCCCAAATTTAGAAGTGGATTTTTCTACAATCACTTTCACCAGCAAAGCAAGTGTACTAGGTACTGCAATGGCATTTGAAGATCTGGGTGTTTCAGCGTACGACGGTGCCGGTTATTTACTAAAAAATGCAACGTACTTATTGTTAGCAGGAAAAATTGTTTCTGTAGAAGCCCGTCATGCAGCTTTGTTACGTGAGCTTGTTGCTGTAAATACTTTTCTGGGTGACCAGGTAGATGCAGATTCTGTAAATATCTCCCGGACTCCTGCGGAAGTTTTGGCAATTGCAGGCAAGTACATAAAAACAAAAATTAACGCAAGTAATTTACCCACCGGATAAAATTAAAAATTATGAAAATCGCAAATATATTAGAAGAAATTGAAAAAGTAGATGGTGATATCTATGAACGTTTAAGCCCTCGCAGAAAAGTTATGAAGGATTTTTTTGGTTTGGGTTCAAAGGTAGCTCTTACTGCTATGCCACTTGCTATAGGTTCTATGTTTAATAAAGCTTATAGCCAGGCAGTTCCTGCAGGCGTAATTGCAGTACTAAACTACGCTTTAACGCTAGAGCATTTCGAAGCCCGGTTTTATAAAGATGGTCTTACCGCTTTGGGGGCTCTTATCCCTGCAGGTGCGGATACTACAGCTATTACAATGATACGTGATAGTGAAGCTAAACACGTAACCTTTTTACAGAGGGTGATTACAGCATCCGGCGGTACCCCAGTTCCTGCAAAGGTAGCATACGACTTCACTGCAATGGGAACGTTCCCAACAGTACTTACCAATTATGCAACCTTCCTTACAGTAGCACAAGTTTTAGAAGATACGGGTGTAAGAGCATATAAAGGCCGTGCAGGCGAATTACTGGGACAGAAAGTTTTCTTAACTGCGGCTTTAGGCATACATGCAGTTGAAGCCCGTCATGCAGCGAAGATCAGATATATGAGAAGACTAAATGGGCAGGCACCAGCTCTAAAACCATATATCACTGGAGGAAATGACAGTGGAGCAGCAGCAGCAGCGGCTAACTACGGTGGAGCAACGCCGGAAAGCAACGTGAACCAAGCTGGTGTTACTATTACCAGTCTTCCGGGAGTAGGAGGAAATATTTCTGTAAATTCAGCTACCGAAGCATTTGATGAGCCATTAACAGCAGCAGAAGTTTTGGCTTTAGTTGCTCCATTTGGAGTATCTTAATTTTCTAAGGTTTGGTTTTATAATAAATGGTTATGTATTATATACATAGCCATTTTTGTTTTTATGATAATAAGAAATACCTAACAGTAAAAGATTAAAAACTTTCCCGGCATTAGTGCTGCAGAAAACTATGTAAAGATTTATCACTATTTCTTTTTAAGTCCTATCTTTTTCGCAACTGTAAAACGGATATTTCCCGTGGGTAGAAAATATTCTTTAGAAGAAGATGCACTTCCGGAATATAAAGCATTTCCAATAATGTTGGCGCTTATGCTCCATTCACTGCTATTATAACCAACAGCACCTTTGTACACAGCACCCGGAATTAAACTCGTCTTTGTTTGTTTGTTACCTGCCTTGGTTTCTGATGAAAAATTTACATCAAGGATCGCAATAGCCGAACCGGTTACAAAAAAATTCTCACTTATCACTAAAGTATAAGCATATCCAATGCCTGGCCCTAAACTTAAAAAATTAATTTTATTAATACCTGCCTGCTCAAAAGAGCTACTCACTTTATTTGGTACAAGAACACTGTCTCCGCTTACTTTTCCATAATATACTTCTCCTCCATAAAGCAGGGAACCAGCAGATTTTGTTTGCCATTCATTTTGTACAACTGCAGCCTTGTAAGAAAATTTATCTGCATTGGGAACACGGAAAACAGAAATACCGAGTACATCCCTATGCAAATCCGGTCGTTGGTAGTAATTAGTTAGATTAAGCCCGTTATTATCTGTAGGATCTAAATAATAACCTTTTATAAACGTTCCTAAAATATCAACCGCCCATTTATGGGGGAAGACGTGTAACTGTAAACCTAATCCTTTTGTTTTTCCCTGGCCTTTATCCTTATTTAGAAAACCAAAACCGTAACCCAGGTTTAATGTAAAGCTCCTATAAGTTGCGCCAATACCTAGATTTAATTTGGAATTTGTTTTGTAGTTAAGTTCTTTATCACTCTGAGATGATATGGTGAACGGAGCAAATTTCTGAGTAAGAAATAATCTTACTAATAACTTTTCAGGATAAGTAATGTAGTAACCATTATTTACTGAAGTGTCTTTTTGAGCAATACTTTCATTTGGTATTAAGGCTATCATGAAGATGAAAGTAAATAGTAAGCAGAAATAATTTTGATACTTTTTCATCTGTGCAGTTTTTTATAATAATTCAATCTCAAGACAAAAATATATTGTTATTCGATATTATGTATAAAAGTGCTGGGAATTTTGGTTTTTTGCGTAATTCTTTTCTACCAATCTAAATATCGCGACTTAAAAATTTAAAGTGAAATCTTAGAATTCACATAAACTGTTTAACGGTAGAGTTTCAGATAAGTGCAAAAAAATCAAGCTCATTTTTTAAGATTTACGCAACCAAAACTTTTTAACGGAATTGTTTATTTTTATACAATGCGTGAGGCTAGGTTTATTAAAAAGAACGTGGATAAGTGGAATGAATATCAGCATAAGGAAACCAATGATCCGGATGAAATGGCCGACCGCTTTGTTACGCTGCTGGATGACCTTTCGTATGCTAAAACATTTTACCCTCAAAGCAAAGTAACGCGTTGGATAAACAGTATTGCTGCAGGCATTTATCAAAGTATTTATCAGAATAAAAAAGAAAAATATTCACGCATTGTACAGTTCTGGCGGTATGAGTTGCCACTACTTTTTAGAAAGTATCATAAAACATTTTTGTTCACGCTTTCTTTATTCATCTGTTTTGTTATCATTGGTATTATCTCCAGCGTTGCTGACCCCAATTATGCTTCTGACTTTTTTGATAATATAGTGCAACCCGGCTATTATGATAAAACGATAGACCGGATTAAAAAAGGTGACCCGTTCGGTGTATATAAAGATGCGAATCCTTTTTCGATGTTTGTGCATATCGCCTATAATAATATTGGTGTGGCTTTTAAAGCAGTTGTGTTTGGTATTTTGTTCGGTATCGGCACCATTTATTTAATGTGGAATAACGGTTTAATGCTGGGTTGTTTTCAATATATATTTTTTTCGCAGGGATTGGGCTGGCAATCAGTAATGGTGATATGGATACATGGAACGCTTGAAATTTCTGCAATTGTTATTGCCAGCTGTGCCGGGCTTATCCTGGGCTTTGGATTCTTATTTCCCGGAACGTATACAAGAAAACAATCTTTTTTAAGAGCTGCAAAAGATGCTATGAAAATTTGCATAAGCCTGGTACCTGTTTTTATTGTTGCGGCTTTTTTTGAAAGTTATATTACGCACTTAATGAGTAACTCTTTTGATAAAGACCCGGGAAATATCGGGTTGCCTGTTCCGGTTGGGGTCATGATACTGGCGGCTTCACTCTTTTTTATAGTTTGGTATTTTATTTTGTATCCTATCCGCTTGCATAAAAAGGGAGTGCGGCTTGAAGGTGATACAATTATTAAAGCGCCTGCCTCAAAATGAAGATCATTTTTATATTATTAATTGCAGGCTTCCTCTTTTTGATTTGTAATACAAACCTCATAGCTCAAAATAAAAGCAGTGCGATCGATTCTATCGGAGAAGGACTTACACTACCTGGATCTTCGGAAGATACTGCCGGAAGAGGTACAGTTTTAAAAAGAAATAATTTTGAAACGGGCGATTCCATGCAGGCATATAAAACGGACAGAGATTTTGCATATATGAAATACCTGGATAGCTTATTAAGGCAAACAAAAGATCTAACTGTAGATACTTTTAGCATCAGTAACAGTGGTTCATTAAAACGGCAAAAAAATATTTCTCAAAATTCCCAGTATAGGAACACCTCGCCACGTTTAAATTTTTTTAGTCTCCCCATTGTAAAGATCATCTTATGGATAATGGCAATTTTTCTTATTGGCTTTATTATTTACAAACTATTTCTTGGAGAAAATTTTTTCAGGTGGTCTTATAAAAATATTTCCGGCGTACAAAAAGAAGAGGAAATTTCAGATCCATCCGCATACGATAAGCTGATAGCCAGGGCAGTGACGAATAAGAATTACCGTTTAGCCATTAGGTATCGCTATTTACAAACTTTGCAGATGCTTGCAGGTAATCGTTTGCTGCAGTTTTCGGTTGATAAAACCAATTATCAATATGTAAAGGAATTGCGTGGCAAACCCTATCAAAATGATTTTGCTGCCATTACATTAAATTATGAATATGTATGGTATGGAAAATTTGATATCAGCGAGGATGTTTACAATAAACTGTTCACAGAATACAAAACGTTTCACCGAAAACTATAAAGATTTTTTGAATAAAAATATCACATACGTAGTAACATTGTTGTTTACCTTATTGCAGATGAGTTGCCGTCAGGAACATGGACTCTTGCTGCCTACCTTAAATGAGACATATAAAAAGAATGATAAAAAGCCATTTGGTTCTTTTGTGGCTTATAATTATTTTAAAAATTTATTTGATGACAGATATGTTGAAACGCAGGCAGAACCTTTTGATGTAACGTGGAAGAAGATAAAGAACTATTCTTCCGGCTCACAATATTCATTATACTTTTTGCTGGCGAAAAATATTGAGCTTAGTGATCATGAAGCCGAAGCGATGCTGGATTTTATTAAGGAGGGAAACGATATGTTTATTGCTGCCGATTTTATTGATGAGCGTTTGCTTAATAAAATAAAATGTGAAACAGAAAGGCTTGATGAAATTATTAATGAAGTTAATGGCAAAATGAATGAAACATTTGTTAAGATGGATTTCGGTAATGATTTTAAAGCCCCTGCTTATAAATATTATTACTATCCATTTTTAAATTCTTTATCAGGATATGATTCTTCAAATACAAGAGTACTCGGAGTTAATGAGGCAGGGAAGCCTGACTATATTATTATGTTCGTTGGTAAAGGTCGTTTATATCTTCATGCTGCACCAAGGGCCTTCAGCAATTATTTTGTATTGTCAGCGAATAATTACCATTACCTGGAAAATGTTTTATCCTATTTAAGATTTGAGCCGAAACATATTTATTGGGATGAATATTACAAAAACCAGACAATAAGCAGAAGAAAAAAAACATCTGGAGATGATAACGGTTCCGGTAATGAGGATAAAGACAAGTTCTCTCCTCTTAATGTAATTAAACAAAACCCCCCATTGTTATGGGCATTCTGGCTGGCAGTGATTACTTTAATTTTATATGTATTAATTAATATTAAACGAAAGCAAAGAGTAATTAACGAAATAAAAGCAAACACTAATACCACCGTAACTTTTACCGAAACAGTAGGCCGACTTTACCTGCAGAAGAAAAATAATAAGAATATTGCTGAAAAAATGATAACCTATTTTTACGAGCACCTTCGAAACAGTTATTTTTTAAATACCAACCAGTTAAATAATGAATTTATGAATTCACTATCCAGGAAGAGTGGTTTGCCAATTGAAACAACTCAACAATTATTCAGCTTTATTGATACAATAAATTCAGGCAAAAATGTAAGTGATGTTGAGCTGCTACGGCTTAATGACCTGATTCAAAAATTTTATAAAAATAAGACCTGATGGACGAAAAATTATTTGAGCAACGAATCGATCTTACACAACTCAGCAAAGCGGTCACAGATATCCGCAGTGAGATAGGAAGAGTAATAGTGGGACAATATAAAATGGTTGACCTGCTGCTGATAGGATTATTGTGCGATGGTCATTTATTAATTGAAGGTGTGCCAGGGGTTGCCAAAACACTTACAGCAAAGCTGATGGCAAAGATAATTGATATTGGTTTTTCAAGAATTCAATTTACGCCTGATCTTATGCCCAGCGATGTGTTGGGAACTTCTGTTTTTAATCCTAAAGCTGCGGAATTCCAGTTTAAGCAGGGACCGATATTCAGTAATATTATCTTGATCGATGAGATAAACAGGGCTCCTGCAAAAACGCAGTCTGCTTTGTTTGAAGTAATGGAAGAAAGGCAGGTGACAATTGACGGCGTTACACACGCAATGGATTTTCCTTTCATTGTGCTGGCAACACAAAACCCTATTGAGCAGGAAGGCACTTACCGTTTGCCTGAAGCACAATTAGATAGGTTTCTTTTTAAAATTGAAGTGAAATATCCTTCTTTATCAGAAGAGGTGAGCATCCTTATTAACCAGCATGCTCAAACACAAACTGCTTTGCTGGATAATGTAAATAAGATTTTATCTGCACAACAAATTGCTCAATACAGGCAAATAATACAGTCAATAATTATTGAACATAAGCTTGTGGAGTTTATTGCTAAAATTGTTAATGAAACACGTAATAATTCTTCATTGTATTTAGGTGCATCTCCACGGGCATCACTTGCCATATTGCGTTCCTCAAAAGCAAATGCAGCTATAAAAGGACGTGACTTTGTTACACCGGAGGATATTGTGGAAATGGCGGCACCGGTAATGCGTCATCGTATCATTTTAACTCCGGAAAAAGAAATGGAAGGTGTTACGGCTGATGAATTAATTGAAAGCATAATTAAAAATATAGAAGTGCCGAGGTAGTTTATTTAGTGAATAGCGAGTAGCGAGTAGTGAGTGGGCAATAGTCATTAGTCAATAGCGTTTCATCGTACATCAAACATCGTACTTCGTACATTTTAATCAACATGAATTTAATAAAAAAATATATCGGGGATCTTTTCCTTACCACCAGATTTTATATGGTGATGGTAGTATGTATACTTTTTTTTGTTGTAAGCTTTTTTTTTCCTGCCTTAAGTGAGATTCCAAAGATTTGCTTCCAGGGTTTTTTAGTGCTTGTTCTGTTAGATTATTTTTTTCTTTTCTTGTCAGGAAAAGAGCCAATGGCGAGGCGCATCATTTCTGAAAGGTTAAGTAATGGAGATGAAAATAAAATTGAATTAGAAATAAAGAATGAATTTTCTTTTCCTGTGAACATGCAGATAATCGATGAACTTCCTGAACAAATGCAGATAAGAGATTGGAAAAGAAAAGCATATTTTAAATCGAATGAGCAACTAAGATTTATTTACACTTTGCGACCTGTGCAGAGAGGTGAATATCATTTTGGAAATATCTTATTATTTGTTAGCTCCCTGCTGGGATTATTGATTAGACGAATTACAATTGCTGCGGAAGAAATGGTTCCTGTTTATCCATCTTTTATTCAACTTCGGAAATACGATCTTCTTTCAGGGGCCACAATACAAACCGAAACAGGAAGTAAAAGATTGCGGAAGATCGGACACAGTATGGAGTTTGAGCAGATTAAAGAATATGTTCACGGTGATGATATACGCACATTAAACTGGAAAGCTTCTGCACGTAAAGGGGGCTTAATGGTAAATACATATGCGGATGAAAAATCGCAGCAGGTATATTGTGTCATTGATAAGGGAAGATTGATGAAGATGCCTTTTGGCGGGTTAACTTTGCTGGATTATGCAATAAACAGTTGCCTTGTATTAAGCAATGTATGTTTAAAAAAACAAGATAGGGTGGGTGTGATCACTTTTTCAAATAAGCTGGGTTCTGTATTGGCTGCTGACAAAAAGGCTATACAAAAAGAAAACATCCTGCAGCTATTATACAATCAAAAAACGGCTTTCCAGGAAAGTGATTTTGAAATGTTGTACATGCAGATACGTAACCGCATAAAGCATCGCAGCCTGGTAATTCTGTTTACCAACTTTGAATCTTTGTCAGGGTTAAAAAGGCAACTTGATTATTTGCGATCAATTGCAAGCCATCATCTATTGCTGGTTGTGTTTTTTGAGAATACTGAATTGCATCAGCTAACTGTTTCAGAAGCAAAAAATATTGAACAGGTATATGTAAAAACCATTGCAGAAAAATTTGCCTTCGAAAAAAGATTGATCGTAAAAGAATTGATGAAGTATGGAATACTATCTATTCTTACTTCACCACAAAAACTTACCATAAATATCATTAATAAGTATCTTGAATTAAAAGCACGGCAAGCTATATAGAAGTTAACTGGTTTATTTGTTTATCAGTTAATTGATAAAACCGTAATAAAACTAATAAACCGATAAACAAATAAACTGATAAACTTATCGTTTGCACACTACCAACACATTTGAAGAAGGAAAAGTTTTGCTGATTAATAAGCCATTGCACTGGACATCATTTGATGCGGTAAGAAAGATCAGAAATCTTATCAGAATAAAAAAAGTAGGACATGCCGGTACACTGGATCCGTTGGCAACAGGGCTTTTGATAATATGCACAGGAAAATTTACAAAAAAGATAAATGAATACCAGGCACAGGAAAAAGAATACACCGGCTCTTTTACCCTAGGCGCTGTAACACCTACATACGACCTGGAAAGTGAACCACAGGATTTTAAAAGCTTTGAGTTTGTTACCAAAAAATTATTAGATGAAACTGCTTTGAAGTTTTCGGGTGAAATAGACCAGGTTCCGCCAATACATTCAGCAATTAAACAAAAAGGCAAACCTGTTTATTTAGCAGCAAGAAAAGGACATGATGTAAAACTAGAGGCAAGAAAAATAACCATAAAAGAATTTGAGATAACAAAAATAGAATTGCCATTGGTCTTTTTTAGAGTTGTATGTACAACGGGAACTTATATACGAAGCCTTGCAAATGATTTTGGTAGTGCTTTAGGCTGTGGTGCTTATTTAAACAGTTTATGCAGAACACGAATAGGAAAGTTTACTTTGGAAGAATCAATGACTATAGAAAGCCTCACCCATCAAATATTTGAACCATGATCTGGGTAGATTACATAACATAGATTAGATTAATGGTTATCAGCTTAAGCATATTTTCCTTTTTTCTTAGAAATCTTTTTAATCTACCCAAATCATGGTTCAAAAAGGGTAATCAATACCAATTGTAAAATTAAAGTTTTCGTAACGCCATCTCTTATTTGCAGGATCGTTGCCAAATAAATTTTTAAAATTTATATCTGGAATTTGCCATCCACTATTGGCTGAAATATCGGGCCGCTTCAATCTGAAGCCCATATCAAATCTTATAAGAAAATAACTAAAGTCCAGCCGCAAACCTGTGCCTGCAGAAAGCCCAAGTTGCTTGTAAAGATTTTGAAATTTAAATTGAGTGCTGTCTATAGCGCCATTGGATTTTGTATTTTTAAAATTCCAGATATTGCCTGCATCAATAAAAAAAGCACCCTTTAAATAAACGGCATTCGAAAAAAGCGGGGCAATATTATAGCGGTATTCTGCATTTGCTTCCAGTTGTATATCACCGGTTCTATCATTAAAAAATGTATTATTTGTATAGGATGCCAATGGTTGTGCACCAATACCGATCCCTCTAACCGGCCACCCTCTCATGCTGTTAGGTCCGCCTCCAAAATACTGTCTAAAGAAAGGAAGTGTTGTGTCAGATTTTGATAATGGAATTCCTACGCCTCCAAATAACCTGAACACTACTGCGGACCTGGGATGGCTAATGGTATAAGTATATTCAACATCGGTTTTTATAAATTGTTTAAGATAGTTGGTTAAAAAATTACTTTTACCATTTTTACTTATTGCATCCTTTAATCTTCCCCAAAGTAATCCTGATTCTTCAACATTGAATTTAAAAATTGTCGCTCTTTTTGCATGTTTTGGATTTATATAAGTAGAAACATACCTGAGGCTTTGTCCTATCACCAATGCAGTATTAAATGAATATCTTAAAAAAGGAAAAGTATCCAGCGTTTTTTCAAATCTTGGGGTGGTATTATAAATTCTTCTAAAATCAAAATTAAGTGGTGTATAGATCCAGCTGTGATTGGCTTTGGTTGTCCAGTTGTAACCGTATGAAATATTAAATACCTGTTGGTTAAAAAAATCAATGCGCTTAATTAGAGAAACATTTGTATTTATAAAAGACTGCTGTACTAATAACTTTTTTCTGTTAATAGCTCTGAAAGGTGTAATGAATTTGGGAAATAACAGGCTGTTGCTGTAACTCACTTCATTAGAATTTATCAGAGAACTGCCCCTATTGCGTTGGCTGGTATTAAATTCTATGCCTGCTCTAATTGCATTTGTCATTCGTATAGCTCCTTTACCAACATTGCGGTTCAGCAATGAAATGTTTCCTGAAATACCCAATAAATTACCGGAGTTAGATGCAGAAATTGTGTTAGAGGTATTACTGTTTGCGGAGTAGCTCAATTCAATATCTCCTTCAAATCCATATTTTTTTATAGGGGATAATTTAACAACAAGATCAAGCTGGTTGCTATCTTTTTCAATAATATCTATTCCGGGACTTTCCCATACACCCAACTTATATAAGCTGTTCATGGTTTTAAAATAATCTTCCTGCCTGTACATAATTCCTTTTTTTACATACATATTTTTTACCAACAGGTTATTTTTAAATATTTTTTTGTGGTATTTGATAATATATCCGCCGGAAATATTTTCATTTAATAAAGTATCTGCATAATTATCTCCGGGAACATAATCCGGTAAAATATAAACATTCCTGATATAAAATTTATTAAGCCTCGTACTATCAGGCGATTTGTTTAAAAGCATGCTCATTCGTATTATTGGCTTATCTCTCTTTTCAGCGGCCTCTGCCAGTAAACGGAGTGCTTCAAAGGGGTCGTCAGAAACTGTGGTTAACGCTTCAATTGTTGTATCACCGGTTACTCTTAGTTCTTCGGTAGTAAATTTATAATAACCATTGTCTCTAAAAAGATCTACAAGTCTTGCAGATTCCTGTGATACTGCTGCTTTGGTAACAGGTGAATTTTTTTGTAAAGGAGATTCATTTTTTGTTTGTAACGCAAGTTGCTGAAGTTCGGGTTTATTAAGCATGTAGGCGAAAGTGTCTATCAGGGTACGTGTGCCTGCAATTACCTCATAGGTTGTGGTAACTCTTTTTTGATTTTTCTTTGTACTGTCAATAAAATACTTATAAAAAGCTTTTGCTCTGTAATAGCCGAGGTTTATCATTGAAGCTTGCATATTTTCTGCTGAGGCTCTCGCAGAAATTGTATCAAATGCCGGGGGTTTGTCAACATAGTGCAGAATGAATGCAACGTCCTTTGCTCTTATTTTAGAGCTGTCATCAAGCTGTGTATTTAATCTTGATCTAATAATTACTTTTTCATCAGGGGTAACATCATCTATATCAAGGTTAATATTATTGCTATAAACAAAAGGTTTATTTTTTTGATATTTACGAACTATAGTGCAGCCTGAAAAAATGAAAACTATTACAGCGACTAAAAAAAATGAGAGCGAATTTATTTTATCTGGAGTTTTAAAAACCATAAATTGAGTCCATGCTAAGCAAAACAATCGTCAAATATATTCAAAGTTTAGCCCATAAAAAGTTAAGGGATGAGGATAGCGTATTTATTGCCGAAGGCCCAAAGGTTGTAGCAGAACTTTTACATTCAAATAAGTTCTCCTGCAAAATAATTTGCGGATTACAAAGCTGGATGGATGAGAATGCAACTTCTATTCATGCTATTTCTGAAAAAAATAAGCATGCAATAACAGAAATTGAATTAGAAAAAATTTCCCTGTTGCAAACCCCTAACAAAGTAATTGCTGTTTTTGATAAAAAACAAAATGAACTCAGCAATCTTAGTAATAATTTTTCTTTAATGCTGGATGAGATACAGGATCCGGGAAATATGGGAACAATCATCCGTACAGCAGATTGGTGTGGAGTAAGAACTATCATCTGCAGCAATGAGTGTGTCGACTGTTATAATCCCAAAGTAGTGCAGGCTTCTATGGGCAGCCTGTCAAGAGTGAATATTTTTTATACAGAGCTTGAAAAATTTATTAATGACAATTCTACCATTGATATTTATGCAGCTACATTAACCGGTAAACCTCTTTCATCATTTACCAGGCTTAAAGAAGGAATAATTTTAATCGGTAATGAATCAAAAGGGATAAAAGAGAGTTTATTACGGCATGCTATTGAGCAGATCACTATTCCAAAACAAGGACAAGCAGAATCATTGAATGCAGCAGTAGCGTGTGGAATAATTTTAAATCATATCATTTAAGAATATTTGTTGTTGTACAGTTCTCCCAACAAGCTTAATTTTTAAGCACATAGATTTATTAATTTATAAACATTGTGAAAAAATATTTTATTATTCACCTAAAATAATCGTAAGAATATGAAACCTTATCAATTCGGTATGTTGGATTTTTATATACCCAATACATCTTTCATACTGAATATACCTTTTTTATCTTTTATGAATTCTGCTGCAAGCACAGCACCTGCGGCAAATCCTTTACGGTTGTGAGCTGTATGAATTATTTCAATATCATCAACATCAGATGTGTACTTTACAGTATGTGTTCCTGCCGCGGGGTCAATACGGTTACTGATAATACTTAATTCTTCATCATTTTCACTTTTATTATTAACCCATCTTTTTTTATGTGATGAATTTTTTAATAGTTGTTCGGCAATAGTAATTGCAGTGCCACTGGGGGCATCTTTTTTTTGTGTATGATGTGTTTCTTCTATAGTTACATTATAATGCTGTTTACTCATTAGTTCTGCCAGTTTTTTATTAAGCTCAAAAAAAATATTGACTCCTATACTATAATTACTTGCATATAAAAAAGAACCTTTTTTTTCTATGCAGATCTCTTTTACTTTCCCAAAATTACTTAGCCAGCCGGTAGTTCCACAAATAACAGGTGTGCCTGCAGTGAAGCATTGCAAAATATTAATAACTGCATTTTCCGGAGAAGTAAATTCAATGGCTACGTCTGCCTTTTGTAAATTTTGTGTAGTAAGATCTTCCTGGTTCTGTAAATCAATGGTCAAACAAATACTATGACCTTTTTGTAACGCTATCTCTTCTATGGCTTTTCCCATTTTACCATAACCAATTATTGCAATTTTCATAACCTCATCTTTATTCTCTCTTAAAGGGAAAGTGATTATTGTAATGAAGGTAAAACTTTTGAGTGTTTTTCTTTAAAAGCAAATACAAGACTGATGCCGGCCGTATTAGCATTTGGACTGTAGCCCGGCTTTACTCTGAAGCTAATATCATCACTTACGTCAAATGCTTTTAAGTGGGCATCAACTGTGGCATCTACAACATTTATTCCCCAAAAAAGTAAAAAGAACAGAACAGAATAGTCAATATTTTGCCTAAATGAGTTTCTATTGCTTCGTATAGATTCAGTAGAGAAATTTATAAACCTGGGATCAACCAATGAATCGTTCAAAGGGTCGCTATCAGATCTTAAAATAACAGCCTCCTTTAAAATTTTGTACGTTTTTAAATTATAGAGATAAACTGCAGCTGTTGTTCCCAGCACTCCATAAATTATCGGGATCTTCCAGTATTTTTTGTTGTATGCCTGCCCCCATCCAGGCAATACTGCAGACCTGAATGTGGCAACTCTTGGATTGTATTTTTTTGCTGATGTATCAAGTGACAAAATATTTTTTGTTGCTAAAGTATCCTGTTTTTTATCGGTAGAATTAATTATTGTATCACTTTTTTGCTGAGCAATGCAATTCTCGCAAAAAAATATTGAAAGAATGAATGCTATTGTAAAAAATAATTTTTTATCGGGCATACGCTTAATTCACAGGCACATTCATCTTATCTAAAATTGAATTTAATTCTTCAATAGAATAATAGTCAAAAGTTATGCTTCCATAGCCTTTTTTATTGTGGTTCAATTTTACTTTGGTACTATAGTGAGAAGCTAAATTATCTTCAATTCTTTTTAATGAAGAGGATAGTTGCCACTTTACGGAATTATTAACAGCACTGCCTGAAGTATAAAATCTTCTTACAAGCTCTTCGGTTTGCCGTACAGACAATTCTTTACTTCTTATTTCATTAAAAATAAAAAGCTGCTTATCTATCATATCAACATTTATCAATGCTCTTGCATGGCCCATACTGATAGTGCCATTTCTTACAGCAACCTGTATATCCGGCGGTAATTTTAAAAGGCGAATATAATTGGTTACCGTGCTCCTTTCTTTCCCCATTCGCTCTGCAAGCTGTTCTTGTGTATATTCCAGTTCTTCCATTAATCGCCTGTAGCTTAGTGCAATTTCCATTGCATTTAAATTTTCTCTTTGTAAATTTTCAAGCAATGCAAGCTCCAGAAGTTGTGAGTCTTTAGTTTCCCTAACATACACCGGAACATCTTTTACACCTGCAATTTTTGCGGCCCGAAATCTTCTTTCGCCCGCTATTATTCTATACTTTCCACTGGCAAGTTTGGTAACGGTAAGTGGCTGGATAATATCATGCATTTTAATAGATGCAGCAAGCTCACTTAAAGCAATCTCATCAAAATCGCGGCGGGGTTGTTTTGGATTTATCTCTATCTGATCAAGAGAAATCCGCAAACTTGTGTTAGCTTTTTCAACCAACTCACTTTTTAATGAACCTGCAGTGGATTTAAGATCTGCATCAATGTTTTGTAATAAAGACCGAATGCCTTTACCGAGTGCATCTTTTTTAGTTTGTGTTGACATAGTTTAAAGGTTTCGGGTTTATTAGTTGCGGGTTCCGGGTTGTGATGACAGGTCAGGCTTGACGGATACGAATTTATAACTCGAAACCCGTAACCTGTAAACCCGTAATTATTTTCACTGCATTATTTTCTCTTCCTGTTTTAATTTGGTTAGATTATTTTTCTGTAATATTTCTTTTGCAAGATTGAGATAATTTACTGCGCCTTTACTTTCGGCATCATATAAAATAGCTGGCTTACCAAAACTTGGCGCCTCACTCAACTTTGTATTACGATGAATAATGCTCGAAAAAACAAGATCTTCAAAATGTTTTCTTACCTCATTTACCACTTGGTTACATAATCGTAATCTGCCATCATACATAGTCATTAACAAACCCTCAATTTTTAATTCAGGATTTAACCTGTTCTGTACAATTTTTATAGTATTCAGTAATTTACCTAATCCTTCTAAAGCAAAAAATTCAGCTTGTACAGGCACTATCACGCTATCCGAAGCAGTTAAAGCGTTAACTGTTATTAAACCTAAAGATGGTGAACAATCAATCACAATAAATTCGTACTCATCTCTGATTGTTCCCAAAATATTTTTTAAAACACTTTCTCTGTTCGGATAATTTATCATTTCAATTTCAGCACCCACAAGGTCAATGTGCGACGGAATTACATCAAGATAAGGGATATCCGATTTTAAAATTACGTCCTTAGCAGAAGTTGAATTAACCATGCAGTCATATAAACCATGTGATATAGTATGCA
>JBPCQG010000262.1:0-5891 GCA_050998315.1 Chitinophagaceae bacterium | reverse complement strand
GGATAGCGGGAACTGAAGATGAAAAATGAACAAATGTTCACAGCCCCACCTCATCCCTAACCCTTCTCCACAAGTGGAGAAGGGAAATGTTTAACATTAGTTCATTAATCAGGAGATTGCCACAGATTTGCTTTCGCACAAAGCCCTGAGTAAATCTTCGCAATGACGTTTGCGATCTACAAATCCCTGTTCATACTATACTTCTTCCATTTTTCAATTACCGCTTTCATATCATCGGGTAATTCACTTTCAAAATTCATTTGTTTTTTTGTAGAGGGATGAATAAAGCCAAGCTGCTGTGCATGCAAGGCATGGCGTGGACAAATAGCAAAGCAATTATCTACAAACTGTTTGTATTTTGTAAACACTGTTCCTTTTACAATTTTGTCGCCGCCATAAAAATCATCATTAAATATCGGGTGACCGGTAAGTTGCATGTGAACACGTATCTGGTGAGTGCGTCCCGTTTCAAGCCTGCACTCAGTAAGCGATACATAATTAAACTTTTCCAAAACTTTGTAATGCGTAATCGCATCTTTTCCATGCTCGCCATCCGGGTAAGCAGTAAATAATTTTCTAAAACGCTGATGCCTGCCCACGTGCGCTTTAATGGTTCCTTCATTTTCTTCAAAATCTCCCCATACCAATGCAACATACCTTCTGTGAACAGTGTGGTCAAAAAATTGTTTGGCAAGATGTGCCATTGCTTTTGCATTTTTAGCAATCACCAATAAACCTGTTGTATTCTTATCAATGCGGTGTACCAAACCAAATCGTGAAAGATTTGTTTCATCAAGATCAGGGTTTTGTTGTTTTAGATAATATGCCACACCATTTATTAATGTACCGCTGCGGTTACCGCTTCCGGGATGCACAACTATGCCTGCAGGTTTATTAACTACCAGTACATCCTCATCTTCATGAATAATATCAATCGGAATATTTTCGGGGATGATGTCCGTTGTTTCGGGAATGCGGCTTTCATATAAAACTATCTTCTCACCCGGTTTTATTTTATGGTTGGATTTTATCGGCTTATCATTTATTAAAACTCTTTCTGCTTGTATTGACTGCTGAATTTTATTACGTGTTGCACCTTCAATGCGATGCATTAAAAATTTATCAATGCGCAAAGGTTCCTGACCTTTGTCAACAACAATGGTGAGCCGTTCAAATAATTCGTCAGCATCTTCGTGGAGTTCTTCTTCTATATTTTCTTCTGGCATAATATTATTTGTTCTTTTTTCTTGATAAAAAAGAACCAAAAAATCAAGGCTGCAGAAAATCGCTAAAAATTTATATGTCCAACTAAAATGAAATAAGCTCAAGCTTATGAATATAGCCTGGCTTGAGTGCAACTTACTGTCTGTACAGAATTATCAACCTTAGTAACATCTATTTCATTTTTTCACGTTGAACTCATAAATTTTCTTAACGCTCTTTTTCTGAGGCCGGTAGTAACAAGATCGGCTTTATAAAGTATCTTACCTATTACCATTCTGCTCGTGCGGAAGGGCTAACGCTAAGATCAGCAAAGTCACCTGCTAAATATTTATGATATGCTGTAATAGCTATCATGCCTGCATTATCAGTACAATATTCAAATGGCGGAATAAAAGTTTTCCAACCCAATTGTTTTCCCAAATTTTCAAACGATATTCTTAGTCCGCTGTTAGCGCTTACTCCACCGGCGATACAAATATTTTTTATTCCTGTTTGCTCTGCAGCCTTTTTAAGTTTATTCAACAGAATAGAAATAATTCTTTGCTGCACAGATGCACAAATATCATTGAGGTTCTCCTCAATAAAATTATCATTCGCCTTTTTTCTCTCCTGTATAAAATATAGAATGGCAGTTTTTAATCCGCTGAAGCTAAAATCCAATCCATCAATTTGTGGTTCAGGAAACTTAAATTTATTTGGATCTCCATGTTGTGCATATTTTTCTATAAAGGGACCCCCGGGATAGGGTAGTCCTAAAAGCTTTGCACTTTTATCAAATGCTTCCCCTGCCGCATCATCCAGTGTCTGTCCAATCACTTTCATTTGCAAATAATCTTCGCACAAAACTATTTGAGTATGACCACCACTTACTGTTAAACATAAAAAAGGAAAGTCCGGTTTTTTGTCAGGAATTAAATTTGCCAAAACATGTGCCTGCATATGATGCACAGCAATTAAAGGTTTATTTAATGCCAGGGATAACGATTTTGAAAATTGTAAGCCAACCAGTAATGCACCGATCAACCCGGGTGCCTGCGTAAATGCAAAAGCATCTATACTTGACAACTGACAGTTGGCAGTTGTGATTGCCTGATCTACAACAGGAACAATATTTTGCAAATGGGCTCTTGATGCCAGTTCCGGTACTACACCTCCATATTTTTCATGAACAGTTTGATTAACAATAATGTTGCTCAAAATATTTCCATCCCTGCAAATAGCTGCAGCTGTTTCATCGCAGGAAGATTCTATTGCCAGTATATTAACCCCCTGTCCCCCTAAGGGGGGAACTTGTGTTGATGAATCTATACTTTTTGTTATCACTTTGATTATTATTAAGCGTCCCGTATTCCCCCTTTAGAGGTAGGGGTTTATTTACTTCGTATTGCTACAACCGGATCTAACCGTGAAGCAATAGATGCTGGAATAATTCCTGCCAATATTCCGATGATGATACATATAGAAATAGCAAGCGTTAAAATTCCTGCGGAAATAAAAACCGGAAAATTGAATACGCTGCTCAATACAACGGTTAAAATATAAACCAATAGCAATCCGATTAAGCCACCCATTACGCAGATGATGGCTGCCTCCATTAAAAATTCCAGTAAGATACTGCTGCGCTTTGCGCCTATTGCTTTTTTTAAACCGATCATTGCTGTACGTTCCTTAACGGTAACAAACATAATATTTGCAATCCCGAAAGCGCCAACTACAAGACTTAATAAGCCAATTGCCCAACCGCCAATATTCACGCTCACAAAAACTGAGCTTACCTTGTCACTGAATCCACTAACATCATTCAAACTAAAATTATCGGCAGTTTTAGGGCTTAACTTTCTTATTGATCTCATTACGCCTTCTAACTCATCCTTAAAAGCAAGAGAGCTTACACCTTCTTTAGCCATTGCCATAATAAAGGCGTTAGACCGTTTTTCATCAAAAATATTCCTTATAAAACGATACGGCATCATCATACATTGGTCATAGTTCCATCCAATTAAATTCTGACCCTCTTTTTTTATTACGCCTATTACCTTTGCTTTTTTACCATTGAGTACAACTTCTTTTCCAACAGCTATATCAGCTCTTGTGAACAATTTTTCAGCATTATCAAATCCAATCATTGCAACATTGCTGCCGGCTGCAAATTCTGATGCAGAAATATAACGTCCATATTGAATAATTACAGTCTGAATAAGATTTTGTTCTTCAGTAATTCCATAAAATGTTACTCCCTGCAACACATTATTTTTATACTCAACATTCCCAACATTATTTACATTAAAAGCAATATGGCTGGCCAGTTGGCTGCGTTGTTTTATAAATGCAATTTCATCGAATTTTGGTAAGGGACGATTTACGAACTTCCAGAAGGGATAATCAGGTCCGCCGCTGTAATCCCATTTATCTATATAAATAGTATTGGTGCCTAAACCCTTAATTTCATCCTGGATATTTCTTTCAAGACTATTAACTGTTGCCAGAACACCGATTATGCAAAAGATGCCGAATGAGATGCCTATAAGCGATAGTGCAGTTCTTAATTTGTTTACCATAAGTTCCTGCATAGTAAGCCGGAGAGAATTACTTAAAATATTAAGCATTGTACGCATGGAGCAAATTTACCAGTTTGATCCCGATATTATCGGGATGAAATTAGCTATCTGAATTTATCTCAAATCTCAAACTCGAAATCTCAAATCCCGCATATCTTTACGCCAATATTTTTTTTTGGAAGCTTCTCAACATAACCTTCGTCTTCAAAAGATCATTACAATTATCGCCATCATATTATTTATGGTAAAAGTTGTGGCATGGTACCTTACAAATTCTGTTGCCATTTTAACTGATGCGTTGGAAAGTATTGTAAATATATTAGCAGGCGTTGTGGGAGTATACAGTCTTTTTATTTCTTCAAAACCAAAAGATGAGGATCATCCGTACGGGCATGGTAAAGCTGAGTTTAT
Organism: Chitinophagaceae bacterium; assembly: GCA_050998315.1. Taxonomy (GTDB): domain Bacteria; phylum Bacteroidota; class Bacteroidia; order Chitinophagales; family Chitinophagaceae; genus Ginsengibacter. Next base: position 1,698 of record JBPCQG010000262.1, on the reverse strand, counting down.
TTCTGCTGCTGTAGAAGGAACACTTATTATGGTAGCGGGTATCCTTGTAATTTATAAAGCAGTTGCAACCCTTATTAATCCAAATCAAATTCAAAAGCTTGATTATGGAATTATTTTAGTGGCGGCCACTGCACTGGTTAATTTTATTGCAGGTACTGTTTGTTTAAATACCGGAAGAAAAAATAATTCTCTTGCATTAATTGCCAGCGGCAGGCATTTAAGAACAGATACATGGTCAACACTGGGAATAATTACCGGCTTAATACTTTTATACTTTACTAAACTGGTGTGGCTGGATAGTGTTGTTGCCATAATATTCTCATTTATTATTTTTTTTACAGGATATAAAATTATCCGCACCTCCATTGCAGGTATAATGGATGAAGCAGATATTGAATTACTGAAAAAGCTTGTGTTATTATTGAATGCAAACAGAAAGGAAAACTGGATTGATCTGCATAATCTTCGTATGATAAAGTATGGAGGTACATTGCATATTGATTGCCATTTAACTGTTCCCTGGTATTTAAATGTACGCGAAGCACATGAGGAAATTGAGGCTCTTGCTGCACTCGTGAAAAATGAATTTGGAGAAGCGGTAGAGTTATTTGTTCATTCTGATGATTGCCGCGAATTTTCTTGCAGGATATGTTATAAAAAAGATTGCCTTGTAGGGCTACATGAATTTGAGAACAGGCTAGAATGGACGATAGATAATATTATAAAAGATTCAAAACACAGGATACAAACTTTTCCTAAAATAGTTTAGCAATACCAAACGCTGCGGCTGCAGCTACAGCACCAATAAGTGTTACTTTCATCCCTCCCCAAAAAGCATTTACACCAGTAAGTTTACTTTTAAAATATCCAAATATAAACAGGCAAACAAGCGTAGCGATCACAGAAATTTTTAATGCTTCAGTTGAATCATTAATAAAGAAATAAGGACTCAATGGAATAATACCCCCCACAATATATGAGAGCCCAATGTTCAATGCACTTTTACCTGCCCGTTTTGGATTTGGTTCATCAAGACCTAATTCATACTTCATCATAAAATCAACCCATTGCTTTTTATCTTTTGCAATTTCTTCAGTTGCTTTTTTTTGTACATCATCACTCAATCCTATTTGCTTAAAAAAGTCTCTTACTTCCTGCTTCTCTCTTTCCGGTACTCTTTCAACTTCTTCATATTCCCGTTTTAATTCACTTTTATAATGGTCCTGTTCGGTTTTTCCGGCCAGGTATCCACCTAATCCCATTGCAATGCTGCCGGCGCATACTTCTGCAATGCCGGCTATTACTATTATTTCACTGTTAACAACTGCACCGCTTAAACCCGCTGCCAATGCAAATGGAACGGTTAGCCCATCACTCATTCCTAAAACAATATCTCTTAATACATCAGAACTCTGCAGATGTTCTTCATGATGATGATCGTGCAAAATAAAAATTTATTAATGTCAAATATAAATACGAAAAATGATGAACGGATATACAAAAATACTCTCATCACGTGCTATTAGGCTTGCAAACAATCCATTCTTTAATTAACTATAAAGTTCCACCTGGGCTGTACAATTGCGAATTTGTTATTCTCAATTTACCTAACATCAACAGTGATCATTTTACTGTTTCTTGTCCCGGGAAATGGTTCTGTTCTCAATGAAAAGATAAGCTTATACTTACCGGTATTTG
>JBPCQG010000256.1:0-8859 GCA_050998315.1 Chitinophagaceae bacterium | reverse complement strand
ATACATACTCGTTTATTCCCATCCCTGCCGCCCTGGTTCGTGTCCCTACGAACCATTTAAAACTCTTCTCTTAAATCTTTCAACCATACATACTCGTTTATTCCCATCTCATAAAATGTGGCTGAAGAGTATTTATAATCACAGGGATCTTTCACTAAATTCCATTTTCCTAAGCGGATTAAAATGAATATAATCAAGCTTCTGAAATGCTACTTCTATTGTAAATAATCGTATAGCTAAAAAATCCCTTTGCCAAAACTCATATTTCTTATTAGAGGCATCAATTTTATACGCCTGTAATTGAGTTTCGTTTCTTTGGTCAATTTGTGCTTAAACGCATGAGCTGTGTATTTCAAAAAGGAAATATGAGCCGCTTCTTTTTCAGTATGTTTATTAATCCGCCACATCAGATGAATATGATTCGGCATTATCACAAAACCAAATACTTCTATTTTATTCTTCTCACTTAAATAGTTCAATGAATTTATGATCACATCTTTGTATTCATCGGTGTCTAATAAACATTGCCAATGGTTTATTGTGGCTGTCCAAAAAAATAGTTCTCCAATTTCTAAATGTGATTTTCTTTTATTTTCGTTTAAATTATTCTGCATTTTAAAAAATCAAATCAGTGAGTGGTTCGTGAGGACACGAACCATGGCTTTTGGCTGAGAAATTTTATAAGAATCTCATGCAGTTGATCTTCATCCTGCATGTTGCGGCGCATCACTTCTTCACCATGCTGGTAGAGCACTGCAGTTTGTGAATCTTCAAAAAAGATATTATCAGCGGGATAACCTTTTTCAAACTTCTTCTTTATTTCATCGTTGATATCGTCGCTTTCATCTTTGCTTTCCCAATACCCCCAATCGTTTCTTATGTTATCTTTTAGTGTGCCATCGGGAGTAACAATTTTTCCCTGCTTGTTTTTGGTGGAAATTTCAGCAATCAGCATCAGTTCTTTGCTGTGTGCATATTCGTTAAGTAAATAATAGAAAGCATTGCGGATTGCTGTTTCCTTTTTACTTCCGCCATAGTGTATGATCTTCTCTAATTCCTTATGATATTGCTGAATGGCGTAAATGCTCATTAAATTATTTTGGCTTCTAATCCAAATATAATGAGAATAGATATGCCATAAGGGTATTTGATAGAAGGCAGAGGTTATTCAATATCCTCCTATCCTAACATATTTTTTTGATTATCTCTTCAATAATTGCTGATAAAATAAGTTAATTTCGTAATAACACCTTACGCAACCTTACTGTTAAATTTAAAGACTTAAAGGCACTATCATACCTGTTTATTAGCATATGCAATCAGAAGAAAAATCCTTACCCGGAAAAAAAAGGACTGTGGTGGCAAAGATTGCTAATGTGCTTTCATTCATATTGGTTTCAATTGTATTACTTTTTTTTCTTTTGGTGGTGCTTATTCAAACAGCGCCGGTACAGAATTTTTTAAGAGGAAAAGTCCAGAGTTACCTTCAAAATAAATTAAAGACAAAAGTTGAAATAGGTAAACTTGATATAAGCTTTCCCAATTCCATCTTACTTAAAAATGTTTATATAGAAGATCAGACAAAAGATACCCTTCTTGCAGGAGGGCAACTAAAGGTTGACATCAACATGTTCAAACTTCTCACCAATGAAGTGCAGATTAAAGAGATAAACTTAGAAAATATTACGGCTAAAATTAAAAGAGTAAATGCCGATACGGTTTATAATTTCCAGTTTATTGTAGATGCTTTTATGAGCAACCAAAAAGACACCTCTACCATTCATGATTCATCTACGTTAAACATGAACATTGATAATATTATTATTAATAATGCAAGAGTAGTTTACCGGGATGTTATTACCGGGGATGATATGGATATTTTTATCACGCACATGGATGCACCCATAAAAAAGTTTGACCCTACGCATCTATCCTTTGATATACCAACTTTTACTTTAACAGGGCTAAAAGGATATTATTATCAGAATGAACCCTTACAGCCAAAAATTGACAGTGCATTGGCGCTGGCTGTTTCAAATCCCGGAAATTATCTGCAATTAAAAAACTCTGAAATATTACTAAAGGATATAGACATTGATTATAAAAGTGTGCCCACAAATATTAGAACTATTCTAAAATTTAAAAAACTTACAGCACATCCTGATACGCTTGACATTAAATCAGGTACGTTTGCTTTTAAAGACCTGTTGCTTGATAGCTCTGATATTGCCATATTTATGAGCAATACAAAAGCGCCTCCTAAAACCGCCACACAGCTACAGGCCAAGGAAGCCACCCCACCCTTTACTATAACCGCAAATGATGTTACAATAAATGCAACCCGTTTCCGTCTTGATAATTCTTCAATGCCTGTATTAAATTATGGAATGGACTATGGTCATCTTGATATAAATAATTTAAATCTTACCGGCGGTAATCTCCTGTATAATTTAGATACAACTGCATTGTCTATTAAAAAAGCAAGCTTTAAAGAAAAGAGCGGGTTTGTTTTAAATGAATTCAACACTGATTTTTTATTAACAGGAACAGGTGCATCACTTAAAAATGTTTACATAAAAACCCCGGGTACCATTTTACGAAGAGACCTTGCAATTACTTATCCGTCTCTTGAAGCGCTGGCTAAAAATCCTGCTTCCCTTTACTTAGATCTAAATATTGAGAGCAGCAGCGTACAGGTAAAAGATATTCTAACCTTTGCCCCCATGCTTCGCACCTTGCCTGCGTTTTCAAACCCTAACCAAATTTTAGATTTGAACGGAAAGATTTACGGGCATATGAATGACCTGCATTTTAATGACTTTAGATTTAGAGGATTAAGCAATACAACTTTATTTGTTTCCGGCACATTAAAAGGTTTGCCTGATCCTAAAAAATTTACTGCCGATCTTGATATTAAATATTTAAAAACCGGAAGAAAAGATATTCTGTCTCTTTTACCAAAGGGATCAGTGCCCACAGCTTTTACATTACCGGAATCTATTTCTGCAATAGGCAAAATAAAAACCAGCATGAATGATTTGGTATCAGATATTACGATCAGCACAAGTCTTGGTTCAGCAAAGCTTAGAGGAAGTTTGATAAATTACTCGAATCCCAAACTTGCTAAATATGATTACGCTATTAATGCAAATGCGATTGACCTGGGTACAATTATGAAGGACAAAGCTACTTACGGAATTTTGTCAGGTAACTTTAAAATAAAAGGTTCAGGTTTTGAGCCCAATACAGCAAATGCAAAAGCAAGTGGGGTTATCAACTCCATTGGTTATAATAAATACACTTATAAAAATATAAAGTTTGATGGCTCTATTGCTCGTGGAGCATATACAGCAAATGCAAGTGTAAGAGATCCAAATATTGATCTTAGTCTTACTGCCAACGGGGCTTTTAATGGTAAATATCCTTCCGTTCGTTTTACCGCAGATATTGACAGTATAAAAACACAGGCGCTGCATCTTACACCGCAAACACTTTTTTATCATGGAAAAATTGAAGGTGATCTAACTAACGTTGATCCTGACCATCTTAATGGAAATGTTTTAATAACAAATTCTGTTTTAGTAAATAGTGGGGAGAGAACACAATTGGATTCAGTGAGTTTATTTGCTGACAACTCAAACAATCAGCAACTTATACGTTTACAAACCCCTTTTATGTTTGCAGAAATTAAAGGTGGATATAAGCTTACACAATTGGGCAATATTATTCAGCAATCAATTGATCCTTATTTTTCTCTTACCGGTGCAAAAAACACCAACCGTGTAGACGTGCATGATTTTACTCTTACTGCCAAAGCATTTGACAATCCAGCATTACGCACTTTTCTTCCTGAACTTAAGAAATTTGACTCTATAAACATAGCAGCAAATTTCTCTACGCAAAACGGTATGAATGCAAATGTGGATGCGCCTTTGATCATTTATGGAGCCAATCAAATAAATAAAATAAATTTAAATGCAGTAACAAAAAATAACCAGGTAGAATTCTCTACCTCATTTGCTGAATTTAAGAGCGGAACCTTTGCCATGTATGGCACTACTCTAAATGGAACTATCGCAAACAACCTCATTAATTTTTCATTAGGCATTTTGGATGCAAAAGCGAAGAACAAGTATAAAGTATCCGGCACTTTAAGCCAGCCATCTTTAAATAACTATACTTTTCAGCTAAAGCCTGATAGCCTGATGCTTAATTATGAGCCATGGTCAATTAATGCAAACAACAGCATCCAGCTTTTAAATGGAGATATTATAGCCAATCAATTTGTATTGAATAAAGGTGAAGAGCAGTTAAGTATAAACAGCATAGGCACAGGCACTAATCTTCCATTCAGTATTGATTTTAAAAGTTTTAAAATAGCCACACTCACAGCATTTGTTCAATCAGATTCACTTCTTGTAGATGGAATAGTTAATGGAAATGTCCTGGTAAAAAATTATAAAACACAACCTACATTCACCAGTGACCTTACAGTAAATGATCTAAGCATATTTAAAGACACTTTAGGAAATGTAACTGCACAGGTGAATAATAATACCGCTAATGTCTTTAATGCAAATATTGCGCTTACCGGCAGAGGTAATGATGTAAAAGCCGGTGGGAATTATTTTGTAAAGCCTGATAATAAAAGCAGTTTCGATTTTAATATTGATATAGTAACACTGCAAATGAAATCATTGGAAGGACCTTCCTTTGGCGCTATCCGTAATGCCTCAGGCAGTTTAAACGGTAGTATTTCTATAAAGGGAACACCCGATAATCCTAAGATACTCGGCAAGATTAATTTTGATAATACTGCTTTTAATGTTACCCAGCTAAACAGTTATTTTAAAGTGAACAATGAAAGTATAACTATTGATAATGACGGGATAGGCTTTGATACATTCACCATAAAGGATACTGCAGATAATAACCTAATTATTGACGGAAGAATAAATACCACTGACTTTAAAAATTATGCATTCAACTTAAAAGTAAACGCTGATAATTTTCAGGCTTTAAATTCAACTAAAAAAGATAATAAACTTTTTTATGGCAAATTATATCTCTCAACAGCCCTAAATATAAAAGGCACCAAGGATCAACCGATTGTTGACGGAGCCTTAACAGTAAATGATAAAACAAAATTTTCTGTTGTACTTCCCCAATCTGAGCCGGGGGTGGTTGAGCGGGAAGGCATTGTAAGGTTTGTTGATATGGATGCCATTCCTGAAGATTCTCTGTTTCTGCTGCCCTATGATTCTTTAAATGTTTCCCGACTGGTTGGTTTTGATATTTCAACCAATATTATCATAGACAAAAATGCAGAATTTAATTTAATAGTTGACGAAGGCAATGGGGATTTTATAAATATGAAAGGTGAAGGATTATTAAATGCAGGAATTGATCCCAGTGGAAAAGTAACGTTAACCGGCTCCTACGAGTTAGAAGAAGGCTCTTATGAAATATCATTTAATTTTTTAAAGAGAAAATTTGATATTCAAAAAGGCAGTCGTATAATCTGGACCGGTGAGCCTACCAATGCAGACATTAATATATCAGCCGTATATATTGCCAATACATCTCCGCTTGATCTTGTTCAAAATCAGTTAAACAATCCTCCACAACAATTAAAAAATACTTATCGGCAAAAATTGCCCTTTGAAGTTTGGCTTAATTTGAGAGGTGAGCTTTTAAAACCTGTTATCACTTTCGATGTGCAGTTGCCTGAAGATAAAAACTACATCGTTGATAGAAGTGTTATCGCAACAGTTCAAAATAAATTAGCACAATTAAGAGAAGAGCCCGGGGAAATAAACAAACAGGTGTTTGCGCTTTTATTACTTAACCGCTTTGTTAATGAAAATCCTTTTGATAATAGCAATGGCGGATTGGATGCTGCAGAGTTTGCACGGCAAAGTGTAAGCAAGCTGCTTAGTGAGCAATTAAACAGCTTAGCCGGTGGTTTGGTTGCAGGGGTAGATATAAATTTTGAACTTACCACTGCATCGGATTATACTACCGGTGAAAAACGTAACCGGACTGATTTTAATGTAGGATTATCCAAACGCTTATTGGGAGACCGCTTAACGGTAACAGTAGGTAGTAATTTTGAACTTGAAGGACCAAAATCCCCCAACCAAAAAGGTAACACCAACAACCTTGCTGGTAATATTGCGCTGGATTATAACCTTAGCAGGGATGGAAGATATTTATTAAGAGCTTATAGAAAAAATCAATATGAAGGTGTTATCGAAGGATACATCGTGGAAACAGGATTAGCATTTATTATCAATGTAGACTATGGCCATTTTAAAGAATTATTCATGAGATCAAAACAAAAAAAGGGTAAGAAAATACCGGTTACTACACCTGCATCTGATAAATCAAAAATTGCCCAACCTGTTAAACCTGACACACGTGCAAAGTAAAAGAGATTTGATGCAGACTATTTTAAAATTTGTATTTTTTATTGTAATTATTACCATTGCTTCATGCAGTACTACCCGCAATATACCTCCCGGCGATGCCTTGTATACAGGCGCTTCAGTTAAAATAAAAAATGATATCCCTAAAAAAATGAAGAGCACCCTGCAGGCAGATCTTAAAGGATTAACAAGGCCCAAGCCAAACAGGAAAATATTAGGAGTTCCGCTTAAGCTAATATTCTTTAATATGGCAGGTAATCCAAATAAAAAAGGTTTTATAAGAAAATTTTTAAGAAGATCAGGAGAGCCTCCTGTTTTATTAAGCGATCTTAATCTTGCCAATAATGTAAAAGTTTTAAAAAATAATCTTGAGAACAAAGGATATTTTCATGCAACTGTAGGTGGGGATACAGCAGTGAAGAGAAAAAAAGCGCACGCTACTTATGATGTAGAAACAGGATCACTTTATACAATAAAAGATATAATCTTTCCGCATGATTCAACAAGCCAGCTTGGGATGGCAATAAAAAATACTGAACCAAATTCACTCATAAAAACCGGCGTTCCGTTCAATCTCGATCTTATAAAGGCAGAACGGATAAGAATTGATGCAGCTTTAAAGGAAAAAGGATATTATTTTTTCAGCCCTGATTATATTTTAATAAATGCTGACAGTACAACAGGGAATAATATGGTTAATTTATATTTAACCGTAAAAAACACCACACCCTTTGCGGCACGAAAAGCATACACAATTAATGAGATAAATGTTTATTCAAATTATACACTAAGCACTGCAGCGATTGATACATCTAATGTATATGAAGAATTTTATAAAGGATATTATGTTATAGATAAAGACAAAATGTTTAAGCCTAAATTATTTGAAAATATTATGCAATTCAAGCCAAATGACCTTTACAATAGGAAAGCGCATAACCTTGCTCTTAACAGGCTGATAAATTTGGGTGTTTATAAATTTGTAAAGAACCGTTTTGAGGTTGACCCGATCACTGATGCCTTAAATACTTTTTATTATTTAACCCCGCTGCCTAAAAAAACATTGCGGGCTGAAGTTTCAGGCAATACACAATCCAACAGTAATGCAGGATCAATAATTAGTTTTAGCTGGAGAAATAAAAATTTTTTAAGAGGTGCAGAGTTATTTTCGGCGAATGCTTATGTTGGTTCTGAAGTACGATTGGGCGGCAGGTATAAGGGCTTTAACACCAATAAGGCTGGCGCTGAAATATCTATCACCGTCCCAAAATTCATCATTCCTTTCTTTTTATTTAATACAAAAGGTGCCTATGTGCCCAAATCCTATGCACGGTTAGGTTACGATCTGCTCAACAGATCAAAACTATATACCCTAAATTCTTTTAGGGCTGATCTTGGCTATACCTGGAAACCAAATAAACGGCAGGAGTACAAATACAATCCCATCTCGGTGAATTATGTACAGCCATTAAATATTACGCAAAGGTATTTGGATAGCATTAACGGGGTAAACGGCAGAAGCGGAGATTTTACTTTAAGAAAAGCCATAGAAAAACAATTTATTATAGGTTCCAATGCCACTTATAGTTATGACGAAATAATTGATGATCCCAAAGGCAAAGGCTGGTATGTAATCACCAACTTGGATCTTTCGGGGAATATTATTGGCCTTATAGCAAAACCTAATCTTAAAAACGGAGACACCATTAAATTTTTTGGAGCGCCCTATTCCCAGTATATAAAAACTGAAGTGGATGTTCGCCATTATTCACGGGTTGCGCTTAAAACCATTTGGGCTAACCGGATAGATTTTGGATACGGTTACCCATACGGCAATTCTTATGAATTACCGTTTATTAAACAATTTTTTATTGGAGGCTCCAATAGCCTTCGTGGCTTTAGAAGCAGGACAGTAGGACCAGGAACATACATTTCTCCAAGAGCAGACAGTAGTGACTTTTATCCCGATCAGTCTGGCGATATTAAGCTGGAAATAAATACAGAATTAAGACAAAAATTTACCAAAATAATTGAAGGCGCTTTGTTTTTAGAAGCAGGAAATATTTGGCTTAAAAATAAAAATAAAGATAAACCCGGCGCTGAATTTTCTAAAAATTTTACAAAGCAACTGGCTATTGATGCAGGTGTGGGTTTACGATTTGATCTGCAGATTTTATTGCTGCGTATTGATGTAGCTTTCCCCTTAAGAAAACCATGGCTCATCCCACCCCCATCGGCATTTCAGCAAATAAATTTTAGAAGCGCAACCTGGAGAAGACAAAACATCGTTTTTAATTTTGCTATTGGTTATCCATTTTAAATGCAAGCTGGCAACTGCCTTGATTAAAGATGTCTTGCTAACTACCCAACATTTCTTATTTTGCGATGATAACTAATTGCTCCTATGCCCTTAAGTTGGAATGAAATAAAA
>JBPCQG010000190.1:0-2714 GCA_050998315.1 Chitinophagaceae bacterium | reverse complement strand
AATGGTAAAAAAGTTGGTGAACATAAGGGAGGTTCTGATCCCTTTTCATTTAATATAACGCCCTACTTAAATAAAACCGGAGAACAGCAGATTGTTCTTAGTGTTTGGGATCCCACTGATACTGATCTTCAGCCCAGAGGTAAGCAGGTATTAGATCCTAAAGGCATCTGGTACACTGCAGTTTCAGGTATCTGGCAAACGGTTTGGCTTGAGCCGGTAAATAAATCTTCAGTACAGCAATTTATTCCTGTTCCGGATATTGATAACAGTAAAATTAATTTTACTACAACTGCTTCAGCACTAACGGGTAAAGAGCAATTACATCTTTTAATAAAAAAAGAAGGAGTTATTATTAAAGATACTGTTGCTGCTTTTAAAGAGAATATTAGTGTTACTATACCTTCTGCAAAACTCTGGACGCCGGAGCATCCAAACATTTATACTATGGAAGTAGAGTTACGCAATAATGATAAAGTAACTGATCAGTTCAACACTTATTTTGCTATGCGTAAAATTTCTTTAGGCAATGATAAAAATGGTTACACCAGGTTAATGCTTAATAACAAACCTGTTTTTCAATATGGTACACTTGATCAGGGGTGGTGGCCCGATGGTTTATTAACTCCGCCATCAGATGCTGCAATGATGTTTGATATGTTGAAGCTGAAAGACATGGGTTTTAATATGATAAGAAAACATATTAAAGTAGAACCTTCACGTTATTATTATCATGCAGATACAATGGGCATTTTATTATGGCAGGATATGCCATCAGGCTTTGCAGGTGCAGGACCAACACATGTATCAGCAGATGCCAAAGAAGATTGGGTTCGCCCTGCAGAATCTGCAAAACAATTTGAGGCAGAATGGAAATCAATCATGGATCATTTACGCTTTTTTCCAAGTATAGTAATGTGGGTGCCAATTAATGAAGGATGGGGTCAGTATGATACCAAACGCATAGCAAAGCTTACAAAAGATTACGATCCTTCAAGATTAGTGGATGCACCAAGTGGCTGGACTGATCGTGGCGTAGGTGATGTAAATGATGCACATCAATATCCCGGACCCGGAATGGAACCTCCATCTGAAAACAAAGGCAGGGCAATAGTTTTGGGTGAGTTTGGTGGACTGGGTTTAGTTACAAAAGATCATATCTGGAACCCCAATAAACGCAACTGGGGTTATAAAACTTACATGGAAAATCAGATATTGATTTCAGAATATTCACAGTTAATGTATAATATGGAATTGATGGTTCCAAGAGGATTAGCTGCTGCTATCTACACACAAACGACTGATGTGGAAGGTGAAGTAAACGGTTTAATAACCTATGACAGGGAGATAGTTAAAATACCCGAAGAGCTGTTGCGAATTTTACATGCTCCTTTATACAAAGAACCTTCAGGAAAAATTTCTTTTATTAATAAACAGAATGAAATTGATGCAAATAAATTTAAAGTAACTCAGGAGATGTCAAAGGATTGGTTAACATCATCTTCACCCGATAATTTTAAAAATAATGCAAAACCTTTCGCAGTAAAAAAAGAAGGTTCAGTGTATAGCTATATGGATTTTAATATTGATGATATGCCTGAAGGTTTAGGAATGAAGCTGCTTGGTTTTGGTGATGCAAAAGTTTATTTAAATGGAAGGCTGATATGGCAGGAAGATAAAATAAGAACCAAAAGGCATTACGCTGATATCAATCTTTCAGATAAAATTAAATATCTTTTACCGGGCAATAACCGCATAGCAGTTGCATGTACAAATGCCACACAGGATATGATTTTTGATTATGCATTGTATCGTTTAGATAATTAAATTTTATATTGTTTTATAAACAGAGATTACATGAATTTTAAGTTTCTCTCCATATTTTTTTTACTGCTGTTTCTTTTATGGGGCAAAATCTTTTCTCAAAAAAATAAGACACAATCCGGTAAGCCCAATATTGTTTTAATAATGGGCGATGATCTAACTTTTAATGATATTGAGCCTTATGGAAGCAAACAGGTAAAAACACCAAATCTTACGGCTCTTGCAAAAGAAGGAATGTGTTTCGATAATATGTTCACTTCATCTTCGGTTTGTGCACCCACAAGGCAGCAGCTTTTAACAGGTGTTTACCCGGTACGTAATGGCGCTCATCCAAATCATAGTGTTGTGTACGATGGAACCCGTAGTGTTGCACATCACTTACAGGATCAAGGTTATGTAACCGCACTTATTGGCAAAAAACATTATGGACCTCCGGCGTCATTTCCTTTTCAATTTTTGGGAGGAAGAAATGGTGATAATGGTGATGGAAAAGATATTGAATTAGAGAAAGCAGAAGCGTTTGTTAACAGTCAAAAAGATAAGCCTTACTTTCTGATAGTTACATCTAATCAGCCCCATGGTCCGTTAACCCGTGGCAATCCAACTGCTTATCCACCTGATAAAATAAAATTAAATCCCGGTTTTGTTGATACAGATGAAACAAGAAAAAATCTTTCAAAATATTATGCAGAGATAACTTATTTAGATAGCTGTGTAGGCGTGGTAATGAACATTATAAAAAAATCCGGTAGGATGGATAATACCGTTGTTATTTTTTTAACCGAACAGGGATCAGGAACAATTCCTTTTGCTAAATGGACGCTTTATGATGCAGGTTTAAAAGCAGGCTGTATCATAAAATATCCCGGTAAAGTAAAACCCGGAAGCCGCAA
>JBPCQG010000183.1:0-7362 GCA_050998315.1 Chitinophagaceae bacterium | reverse complement strand
GCAATTCTGCCTAAAGTACCCATACTGCATGGAGAAATTATCATAGTATCATAATTCCCCGATCCCGATGCAAAGGGTGCTAAAAAATCCTGTTGGGAGTAAAATTTCAAATTATATTTAATATTCCGATAGCTATCGGGATCATTATCTAATTCTGTTTTCCAAACCAGTTTTGCATTTTCTGTCATTACCACACTTAATTCAGTCCATTGTTCTTTTATAGCCAATAATTTATCCAGCAATAATTTTGCATAAACAGAGCCGCTTGCCCCCGTAATTGCTAAAACAATTTTATGCATCTTTTAAGTTTATCATTCTATATATCAGCCGATAATAATTTAATTTCAGTTCCTCAATAAATTATGAACGCAAACGTTTAATTGTTACAAGATATGCAAAAACTAAAGCCTGTTTTATTCTTTTGTTTGATAATTTTTTGTTCTGCCACTCTTAAAACGGGAAGCAACGAAAAAATTGAATGGTTAAAGATGGATGAAGTATCAGTTAAGTTAAAGGAGCAAAGCAAACCAATACTCATAGACCTGTATGCTGACTGGTGCTATTGGTGCAAAGTGATGGATAAAAAAACTTACACTAATAGCAAGGTGATAAATTATATAAATGAACATTTTTATTCAATAAAGCTTAACGCAGAAACAAAAAATGCAGTAAACTGGAAAAACAAAACATACACATACAATAATAAATACCGGATAAATGATTTTGCATTGTTTCTTACATATGGAAGGCCTTCTTTCCCAACAACAGTAATTATTGCAGATGAGGATTCTTCGCCAATTCCTGTTGCCGGTTATTTAGAGCCAAAAGAACTTGAACCGATTTTAAAATATTTTGGCGGCGGAGCTTACAAAACAATGAATTTTCCTCAGTTTGAAAAAACTTTTAAATCAACCTGGTAATTAGGTAAAGATGTTTTCTCCCGAAGCATCGAAAAAGCAAACTTTTTTACTCCTAGATTTGGATTATCAGCGCGAATTTTGTCCGGCTTCATTTTAGGGGTGAAGCTTGGTGCGTAATTCTACGGTGCTTGTTTAACAATCCCACTTTTTGGCGAAGGCAGAATGCCTGTGATTGTTAAATAATTACAAATTGAAAAATTATAATGCAACTAACTAATAACAGCAATAGTCTATTGATTAGTTTCTTAGTGTTAAGATAAATGGTTAAGATTTTTGATTAGTTCCCGGGCTTCTTTTTAGTTGCCCGGTTTTTTTATTTAGGGATAGAAACATAATCACCACCATCAAAATTTAAAAATCTTCGTAAAAATAATTGTCTCAAATTTATTAACCACTTACCAGGATTTCCCTAACACATGATACACTTTAACGACAACCGGTTCAAAGGTCGCAGACAGACAAACTTATCTAAATCCATTGGAGTAATGCAAAATGTTTTTGTTTGATGTAAAGGATTAAAATTATATTCATACACCCAAACCACGCTTGTGATACAGGCTACATCAATTGATGGGGTAATTACCGAACTAGATAAAATTATTGAGTGGAGCAAATTGCACCAAAGCCGCATTGGATATTTTGCTTCGCTATATCGTAATATGACCCTTGCTGTTCAGCAAGGAATAACAAATAAAATTTTTGACAACGGAGAACGAATGGAACAGCTCGATGTAATTTTTGCCAACAGGTATATACAGGCATGGGATTCATATACCAATAAACAAAAATGTACAAGTGCATGGTGTAAGGTTTTTGATTTGTGTGATACCAATAACCTCGTAGTGCTGCAGCATTTGATACTTGGGATAAATACGCATATCAACTTAGATCTTGCCATTGCTGCGGCTGAAACCTGCCCCGGAGAAAAAATATATGACCTGCAAAATGATTTTGAAAAAATAAATGTTGTGATAGCAGCGCAATCACAATCCATGCAGAACACGCTGTGTAAAATTTGGTTTCCTTTAAAGTTACTTGCTAACATTTCCAATCATCGGCAGGATGCTGTAATAAACTTTAGTATTAATCAGGCAAGAAAAGCATCATGGGCCAGCGCAGTGGCGCTGGCATTGGTACAAGGTGAAGTCCGGGATAATTACATTGGCATAATGGATAATACCGTGGTAAAAATTGCTGATAGAGTAATTAAACCGCCATTTTTTACAAGCTTATTATTTAAACTTATTTTGAGGATGGAAAATAAAAATGTTAGTAAGATCATTGATACTTTAAAAGAGTAATAAAGAGGTTAGCTTGTTATTCTTTAGTGAGATGTTCTATGTCATCTAAATCTTTGAATCAGCCTGCTGCTTTTTATTTTGCTGCGATTTTGCAAATTCTCTTCTGATAATATTTAAAGCGCCCCCTGCTTTAAACCATTCAATTTGCTGTTCATTATATGTATGATTAACAAAAAAGGTATCCTGCGTGCCGTCTTTGTGATGAAGATGAATTATGAGTGGCTTATTTACATCGAATGCTAATAATCCATCTATATCAATTAGATCATCTTCTAAAATTTTATCGTAATCTTCTTTATTTACAAAAGTAATTCCAAGCATTCCCTGCTTCTTTAAATTAGTTTCGTGAATTCTTGCAAAAGATTTAACCAATACGGCTCTTACCCCTAAATGTCTTGGCTCCATAGCTGCATGTTCCCTAGATGAGCCTTCTCCATAGTTTTCATCACCTACAATTACAGAACCTATGCCTGCGGCTTTGTATGCTCTTTGGGTATCAGGCAAAGCGCCGTATTCACCTGTAAGCTGATTCTTTACAAGATTTGTTTTTTCATTAAAATAATTTAAAGCACCTATCAAAAGATTATTGCTGATGTTATCAAGATGCCCTCTGAATTTTAACCATGGACCTGCCATAGAAATATGGTCGGTTGTACATTTGCCTTTCGCTTTTATCAGTAATCTTAAATCTTTTAAATCAGTTCCTTCCCATGCAGGAAACGGATCGAGAATTTGTAAACGGAGGCTTTCCGGATCAACGATTACCTGCACATTACTTCCATCTGCAGCGGGGGCTTGAAAGCCTGCATCTTCGACAGCAAAACCATTTTGCGGAAGTTCATCTCCTGTGGGAGGATCAAGTTTTACCTGTTCACCTTTATCATTAGTTAATGTATCTGTAAGAGGATTAAAATTTAGATCGCCTGCAATTGATAGCGCCGTAACTAATTCCGGTGAACCAACAAAAGCATGTGTATTTGGATTGCCATCATTTCTTTTTGCAAAGTTGCGATTGTAGGAATGTACAATGGTATTTTTTTCTTGCCTCTCTGCACCTAATCTTTCCCACATACCAATACATGGACCACATGCATTAGCAAAAACCTTAGCTCCAAATGTTTCAAATGTATCTAAAAACCCATCTCTTTCTATTGTATATCGTATTTGTTCTGAACCGGGATTGATTGAAAAATCAGACTTGGTTTTTAATCCTTTTGCGATAGCTTGTTTTGCAAGACTAACTGACCTGCTGATATCTTCATAAGAGGAATTAGTGCAACTACCTATTAACCCTTCATCAATTTTTGTAGGCCATCCATTTGTTGCTGCAGCTTCTTTCATTTTAGAAATAGGAGTAGCAAGATCGGGTGTGAATGGCCCATTGAGATGAGGCTCTAATTCACTAAGATTAATTTCAATTACCTGGTCAAAAAAGTTTTCAGGAGATTCATAAACTTCAGCATCACCATTTAGATGTTCTTTAACTGCATTGGCGGCGGAAGCTATTTCAGTTCTTCCCGTAGCTCTTAAATAGCGTTCCATGCTTTCATCATATCCAAAAGTAGAAGTGGTGGCGCCAACTTCAGCTCCCATGTTGCAAATAGTTCCTTTGCCAGTACAGCTTAATGATTCGGCTCCCTCACCAAAGTATTCAACTACAGCGCCTGTACCTCCTTTAACTGTAAGGATACCGGCAACTTTTAAAATAACATCTTTAGCTGATGCCCATCCGCTTAATTTGCCGGTTAATTTAACACCGATTAATTTTGGAAATTTTAATTCCCACGGTAATCCTGCCATTACATCACATGCATCGGCACCCCCAACCCCTATTGCAATCATCCCCAGTCCTCCCGCATTTACAGTATGACTATCTGTGCCAATCATCAGTCCACCCGGAAAAGCATAGTTCTCTAATACAACCTGGTGAATAATTCCTGCGCCTGGTCTCCAAAATCCAAGTCCATACTTATTACAAACAGAAGCTAAAAAATCATACACTTCATGGCTTTCATTTAAAGCTCTGTCAAGATCAACCTTACTATTGTCCTTAGCCAATATCAAATGATCGCAATGAACGGTTGAAGGAACTGCAACCTTAGTTCTGCCAGCCTGCATAAATTGTAATAAAGCCATCTGAGCTGTTGCATCCTGCATTGCTACCCTGTCGGGTGCAAAATCTACATAACTCCTACCTTTTTCATGCACTACAGTGGCATCTCCTTGCCAAAGATGGGTATATAAAATTTTTTCCGTTAGTGTTAAAGGTCTTTTAACAGCTTTTCTAGCAGCCAAAACTTTCGCGCCAAATTTGGCATATAGTTTTTTAATCATTTCAATATCAAATACCATGGCTTATATTTTATATTTAAAAGAGATACAAAAGAACCACTTCGAACTTAAATACATTTTTGATTGTAAATCTACCGTTACAAATTTACAAAAATGGGATGATGAAATAAACTTATGTTTGTCTAATATACCTTGTTACAAAAATAAAATTTCTAAATTTGTGATATGAATAAGATCAGGCATTTTATTGAATGGCATGTGTTCGGGGTGTGTACCGCTATAGGCGAAAAGATGGGCATTGCGACTTCTGTAATAAGAAGGTATTTTATTTATATTTCTTTTTTAACCTTTGGCTCACCCATTATCTTTTATTTATTTATCGCTTTTTGGATGAATATTAAAAATTATATCCAAAGCTCCAGGCGTAATCCTTTGAAATATCTTTAATTTTCTTTAACGTGATTGCCTGTGGTTGCACTTAATTTATCCCATAATAATTATCAGAATTTATTACAAAATCTAGCCCGGCAATTAAAAGTTGATCCGGGAAATAATTCTATAATTATCCCTGCAGAAATTGGAGAAGGAATTATAAAGGTTATTCAGCTACCCAATGGATTGCAGGCATTAATGATAAAAATTAGTTTTTATAAAAATATATTAATTAAAAACGGCAATACAAATCCTGGAGATTATGTTTTACATTTTGATGAATCAGAAATCATAGGTGAGAAAAAAGATGGTCCTGAAAAAACTCTCAATTCATTTGTAAGGTTAACAGGCGCTTCTTTCAGGCATTGGGAAATTATAAAAAAAAATTCCGTTATTCAATATGTAAAAATATTATTCAGTAAGCAATGGCTTTCAAATTATATTGGTCTGCGCGAGAAAATGTCTGTGTTCGAAAAATACATTCCTGTTAAATCTGACGCAGCAAAAAAAGAAAAATTAAATGAGGAATATCGCAAAATTATTAAAGAGCTTTGGCTGATTGATAGTAATGATCCTTTACAAAACATTTACAATAATAACAGGATATTATTATTGGTGGAACAGTTTTTTACAAAGATGCATGCTGAAATGCTAAATCCTAAAGGCAAGTACAAGTTAACTGCTGACGATATTTTAAAATTAAAAAAAGTTGAAGCCGTTTTAAATTCTCCCGGTAAATATCCCCCGGATATTACATCGCTTGCAAAGAAAGCGTTGATGACAAAAGTGAGACTATCAAATGCATTTAAACAGGTTTATGGAACCAGCATTTACAATTACTTTCAAAATCAGCGTATGCAAAAAGCGCATGAGTTATTGGGCACAGGAAATTTTTCAGTGAAGGATGTGAGTGAAAAATTAGGTTACACAAATCTTTCTAACTTTGTGCTGGCATTTACAAAGCAGTTTGATGTATTGCCAAAAAGTTTGCTGGAATAATATGAATTTAATAATTTTAACCGTTGCGGTTTGTTTCAACAACAATATTTCTGAATGTTTACGATTGATTACAGCTATACTGATTACGCAAAACTAATAAGTGACCTGGCTCTGACGATGCAAGTAAAATTAAAGGATGACACTCTTGTCATTTCTGACGACATTGCTAATGGCTATTTCAAATACATAAGTCTTGGTAATGGCCTTCAATGTTTATTGTCTGACTATACATTGAACCAGGAGCTAATCATGCAAAGCAACCCTTTAGATAAAGAATTTTATGTTCTTCGATTTGATGAAATTTCTATTTCGGATACAGTAAAGGTAAAAATAGATAATGATTCTATAAGGGAAGATAAACAAAACAGGGCATCCGTTATGCTTACAAGCTCTTTATACGATTTTGAATTTCAGGCTTCCTCAGGAACTGCAATAAGAAGTATAAATATATTAATCACCCGTAAATGGCTTGAGCAATACCTGGATATAAACAGCCTTGATAAAGTGCTCCAAAAATATTTACTGTTAAAAACAGATGTTTATAATCTTGTGCCGTTTGATATTGAATATAGATCATTGTTTAATGAAGTTTTGGATGGAGGAGATGCTATAATGAAAAGTTCAATTTTAGAAAACAGGATAATGATGATGGTAGAAAAATTTCTCACCCAGATATATCAAAAAATAGCTTTGGTGAATGAGAATGAGAAAATAAAAATTTCGCCTGATGAGGTTAAAAGACTCATGGAAGTAGAATCTTATTTGGTGAAAGATTTTTCTGCACCGCCTCCTCCTATTTCATTCCTTTCCCGTGTGGCCGCAATGAGTACAACTACGCTTAAGAATAAGTTTAAAAAATTATACGGAAATAATGTATACGAATACTTTCAAAAAAACCGCATGCACAGGGCAAAATTTTTATTAATGACACAAAAATATTCAATAAAAGAAATCGGTTCTCAACTGGGATATTCCAATCTTAGCAACTTTGCCGCTGCTTTTAAAAAAGAATTTCATAGCCTTCCAAGCCACTTGATTGTCTGAACCACGATTTTTGGGATTAAAAGATTTATGAGATTAAAAAACTACCAAATGCCAAAGAGAATATTCTCTCTCTATTTTTTTCTAATAATCCTATAATCTCCCCAAATCATAGCTTGCCCGATTCTTCGGGG
The DNA here is from genome assembly GCA_050998315.1 of Chitinophagaceae bacterium. Lineage (GTDB taxonomy): Bacteria > Bacteroidota > Bacteroidia > Chitinophagales > Chitinophagaceae > Ginsengibacter. The sequence goes on along the minus strand of JBPCQG010000183.1, from coordinate 243 downwards.
GTTCAGATAATTGCGCTTCTTACCCGTACCAGTTTTTCAATTAAATTTTCCAGAAGATGTAATGACAGCATATTGGCTCCATCGCTTTTTGCAATTGATGGCTTTGGATGTGTTTCTATAAAAATGCCATCAGCACCAGTAGCAATAGCTGCTTTGGCAATAGTTTCAATAAGCCCAGGATTGCCGCCGGTTACGCCACTGCTTTGATTGGGTTGCTGTAACGAATGAGTACAATCCATAATT
>JBPCQG010000097.1:0-7138 GCA_050998315.1 Chitinophagaceae bacterium | reverse complement strand
CATGTGGCAGGCATTGTCGCATTAATGGAACAAAAGAAGCCTGCGCTTACAGCAGCAGAGGCCGAAACCACTTTACAATCAGCGGCAATTCCAATGGGTGCCGGCAGTCGTACTTTAAATGGATCTTTTACAATATCATGGGGAGCTGATGCATCAGGCAGTGGATTCATTACCGCAGAAAAAATTGTAATCACTTTAACCCATATCTATATTTATATCTATCGTAAAGCTGTGTGTGTTTACTGGTAAGATTAATTTCACGCCCCTTGATAAAAGCATTAGTTATTATGCTGCTTTTCATGTCTAAAATATCGCCTTCACTTACTATAATATTTGCATCCTTACCGGTTTCAATGGAACCTGTTGTATTTGATATGCCTAAAATTTTTGCAGCATTCAATGTTATCGCTAATAAAGCTTCTTCTTTAGTTAAACCACTGGCAACAGCAGTGCCTGCGCTAAACATTAAATTTCTGCCTTTTGTATAATCAAAATATCCAAGGGCAAATAAAACACCTGCCTTTTGTAACATGTATGGTGTTTTAAAAGGCTGGTCAACATCATCATCCATGGTTTGTGGTAAATTATGCACTTCCTGCAGTATTACCGGAATATTATTTTGTTTAAGAAGATCAGCAATCTGCCAGCTCTCACTTCCTCCAACAATCACAACATCAAATCCAAATTCAGTTACAAAATCAATAGCCAGCAACATTTCTTTTACTCCATCGCAATGAATAAACAATTTTTGTTTTTTAGTGAAAAGATCTTTTACGGAAGCAAACTTTAAATTTGTTTCTTTATGTGTCGATTCACTTGAATAGGCTTTTGCCTGCCTGAAAAATGCCTTCACTCTGTCAATTTTTTCCAGCGCACTTTTTACGGGATCAACCTGTGGAGTTTGAATACCAAAAAATATTGCAAAAGGATTAGGGCGGGTTAATAAAGAAGGCATATTGAAATGCATTTGACCATCCATTTTATATGCTGCATCTTCCCAATTCCATGCATCCAATTGAACAACAGATGATGAACCTGTAAGTAAAGAATTAGATCCTGATTCATCCTGCGGAACCACGTTAGCCAATAAAATACCATTTGACCTTAAGGTATTTATCACTTTTGAATCAGTGTTATAAGCAACTATAGCCCTGATGGAAGGATTAATATCACCTAACTCGGCATAGTCGTTAGCCCCCCTTAACCCTGATGAAATTTCTTTAAGTCCCAGGTTGGTTATGCTGCTGATAAGCCCAGGGTAGACATGTTTGCCTCTTACATCAAAAACTTTTACTGTATTTGTTGAAGTTGTAAGATTACTGCCCACGTTTTCAATTTTACCATTGGTTACTTTTATTGTTCCATCATTTATCACCTGCCCATTACCAACATGTATGGTTGCATGTGTTATATAGAAACTGCCTTTTTGTTCTGGCGCAGGGTAAATTGTTTCCTGGGCCTTACATACCTGGGTAAAAAGAGTGAGCACAATAAAGTATTGAATATATTTTTTCATTTATAGAAATTTAGTTTTTTAATAATCATATCAATTGTTTTCATCTTCTTCGCAATGCAAAAGCACTTCTTTAGCAGAAACTGCCTGTATCACAGGAGCTCCTGTTTTCTTTTCGCCACTTATTTTTTGAATAAGACGGTTACGTTCATCTTTTATTTTCTTTCTTAGCTGAATGTCCCTTTCCATATCAAATTCAATAATACCATCTACAATAGTAGTTGCTGCTCTTGCATAAATGCTTAGTGGATTATCTGTCCATAAAACAAGATCGGCATCCTTACCGGTTTTTATACTTCCTGTTCTGTTATCTATGTGCAGCATTTTTGCAGGATTAATCGTTACCATCTTTAATGCATCCTCTTCGCTTATGCCTCCATACTTAATACTTTTTGCGGCCTCCTGATTTAAGCGTCTTGCCATTTCTGCATCGTCTGAATTAATAGCAACATTAACTCCTACTCGTTGCATAAGCGCTGGGTTTTGTGGAATTGCATCAACCACTTCCTGTTTATAATTCCACCAGTCGCTAAAAGTAGATGCAGCCGCGCCATGAGTTTTCATTTTGTCTGCCACTTTGTAGCCTTCTAAAATATGCGTAAAAGTATTTACAGTAAATCCAAATTTTTCGGCAACTCTCATCATAGCAGTTATTTCACTTTGTACATACGAATGGCAGGTGATGAAACGCTTTTTATTCATGATCTCTACCAATGCATCCAATTCAAGATCTCTCCTGAAATTTGCATCCTTCTTAGATCTTTCATAATCTTTTGCCCTTGTAAAAGCATCGGTTAAAACTTCTTCAACCCCCATCCTTGTATCAGGAAAGCGATTGTTATTGTTCGATGTTGTTCTTTTTACATTTTCTCCCAGCGCAAATTTTATAAAAGGATCTGCTCCCGCAGATTTCAGATCACCATCATTTGCACCCCATCTTAATTTGATGAGTTGTGTTTGTCCGCCGATGGTATTTGCCGAGCCATGCAAAATATGTGAGGTAGTAACGCCTCCGCTTAACTGGCGATATATATTAATGTCTTCAGGATTTAAATTATCAGCAATTCGAACTTCTGAAGAAACTGATTGCCCGCCCTCGTTAATTGATGAGGCAGCGATGTGTGAATGTTCATCAATTATTCCCGGTGTAAGGTGTTTGCCTTTTCCGTCAATTACCTTTGCATTGCCAGAGGACAAATTTTTTCCTATCTGTGCAATTTTACCGTTAGTTATTAGCACGTCAGTATTCTCTAATTTGTTTTCTTTTTCATTTGTCCATACAGTAGCATTTTTAATGAGAAGATTTTCCTGCTTTGGCATTTCCTCCCACCCATAGCCATTAAATGGATAAGTTACTTTACCAATTTTAGGAATATCTTTCTTTTTTGCGGAATCAACTTTGGGAACAGTTGCTTTAATTAATGTAGCAATCCACCAAAGCATGTTTCCGGAAGTATCAACTCCATTGCCTTGCCACACTGGCCCATTACTTACACCGCTAAGTTTAACAGATGGACCAATATTAACCTGTGGTAGTGGTCTGCCACCTGTTTGTCTCGATCTTGTTTCATCTACAGGTTTTTTATCATCACCAATAATATTCTCATCCGCTATGTTAGCTGAATCTTTTTTTATATCGATCACAACAGGAACTTTTACTTTACCTGAATCAGACCGAACCGCTGAATCAATTGCCGTTTTTCTTTTTATTCCTCCTGCAACAGGTGAAAAATTAATTTTTACAATTTTACCATCAAAACTAAATTTCGTGGTGAGGGTATCTTTGTTGTAAATTTTGGCTTCACTGCTGCTCTTTACATCCAGTGTATAACTCATTTTTCCTGTTGACGAAGTGATCTCTAATTTATAGGTGCCTGCAATATTATTTACAGCATCATCTTTAATAGTATATTTTTCTCCCTGTATCCAGTTTTGGATTATGATAGTTTTTTCATTGAAGATCGGTCCGGAGGAGATAAGGAAATTTGCAAGTTTTCCTGCTTCAAGGCTTCCCACTCTATCATATACATTTAATAAGGAAGCCGGAGTTTTGGTTACTGCTTCAAGAGCTTTATTTTCTGACAAACCTGCATCAATCGATTTGCGAAGATTTGCCATGAACATTTTAGGATCACGCAATTCCGCGACTGTAAGACAAAAAGGAATGTTTGCTTTTTCTAAGGCTGCCGCATTACCTGGGGCCATTTCCCAATGTTTCATATCAGTTAATGTAATATACCTTGCATCATTAGGATCATCCACATCCATTGGCTGAGGAAAGTTTAGGGAAAGAATATAGCTTGCTTTTGTACCGGCTATTTCTTTTATGCGCTGATACTCATTACCACCACCTTTAATAATGTACTGAACACCAAATTCATCGCCTATTCTGTCTGCCCTTAAATCATTCCATTTATCATTTGCCTCAAATATCTGCGGAAGGTTTTTATTTTCATTCCAGGACTGAAGGCTAAGATTTGTGCCTTCTCCCGCAGGTTTGTTTTTATACCATTCTGCATCAAGATAAGTTTGGCGCAAAAGAGCAATTACACCCATTATTGATTGCGGATAGCTTTGCAGTGAAGTGCCTTTGCTGAATGAATAATTTGCTGAAGCCCTGTCTTTTATTACCACCAAATTGTCAGCAAGGTTAGCAAGTGTTACTACTACGCCGGTACCTCTGGCTATCCCATCTTTTTGATGAGATAAAACAGTTCCAAAACCTGCTTCACGTAAAGGCGCTGCTTTAGCATCATCAACAGTAAACAGTTGAGCGGCATTTATTTGCGGCTTAATTGCCTGGTTCCAGCCATAAGCTCCTTTTGTGTTGGAAGTGATTTGTGCGGCAGCATTAAAATTAAATCCTCCGGCTGGTGTAGTACGTTGCTGAACGGGAATACCATAATCACTATAAATATCAATGAAAGAAGGGTAGATATATTTTCCTTTACAATCAATTGTTACCGCATCCGGGGGAACAGAAATATTACTACCAACGGAAACTATTTTCCTGTCACGAATTATCATGGTTGCATTTGATAGAATCGAATTAGCATCTTTTACTATGATTGCATTAATAAAGGCATACGATCTTTGAGTAGGTTCTGCTATACCATTGACAGGAAAAGTAGTTTGTGCTGAAGCAACATTAATAAAAATGAAAGTGGTTATTACCGACAGCAGCTTATTAAGCAAAAAGTATTTTAGTATTTTCATCAATAAATTTTTAAAATGCGCCCGAAGGTATAAATTAGTTAAATGCACATTTATTTTTTTTTAAAATGGAGAAAATTGCCTTTCCTATTTGTAAGAACCCCTCTTGTAATAAACCTTCATAAATTACAATTGTAGTAATTTTGATTATATAACCATTAATATGCCGCAAACAACTGTAGCAATGCCTGATTTTAGTCTTTCTCCAAGAGTTGACCAGGTTGGTATTGAAGAAAGAGCAGCCAGGTTTACAAAGAGAAGTATAAAAAAGGAAACTAAGGTTAATGGCTTATTGCTGGCACTAAACATGATCGATCTTACCACCCTGGAAGGAAAAGATTCTGAAGGAAAGGTGAAACAAATGTGTTACAAAGCGAAGCACCTGCTTGATGCTTATCCGGGCTTGCCAACAGTTGCAGCAGTTTGTGTTTATCCTTCAATGGTTAAAACCGCTAAGAAAGCTGTAGAAGGTTCCGGGATAAAAGTGGCATCAGTTGCGACAGGCTTTCCAAGCGGACAAGCCCCTCACAATGTAAAAATTGCCGATACTAAATTTGCAGTTGCACAAGGTGCAGATGAAGTGGATATGGTTATAAGTCGTGGTAAATTTTTAGAAGGAGAATACAATTATGTGTTTGATGAAATTGCTTCTATTAAAGAAGCTTGCGGTGAAGCAAGATTGAAAGTGATTTTGGAAACAGGGGAACTGGTAACGTTTGATAAGGTTCGTAAGGCAAGTGATATTGCTATGCATGCTGGTGCAGATTTTATTAAAACATCAACAGGCAAAGTTACTCCTGCCGCAACTATACCGGTAACATTGGTGATGCTTGAAGCGATAAGAGATTTTTATTACAAAACGGGAAAGATGATTGGCATGAAGCCTGCCGGTGGAATTTCAAAATCTAAACTGGCTCTTCATTATCTTGTTATGTTAAATGAAATTTTAGGTGAGGACTGGATGAATAATCATTGGTTCAGGTTTGGCGCAAGCAGTTTGGCTAATGATATATTGATGCAATTGATGAAAGAGAAAACGGGCGTTTACCAGGGGAAGGATTATTTTTCGTTGGATTAAACCCTCCTCCCAACCTCCCTGTTTAGCGGAGGCTTGCTAAGCACAATGCCGTGTAAACTGCTTAGCAAAAAGGGTATTAGTTGAGTTAAAATTTTAGATGAACTGGAAGACTAAATATTTGGCTTTGCAACTTGTTCCGTTTCCTTCTCCAAATGGAAGGAGGTGGAGGGATGAGGTTGCTGAGCAATGCTGAAATGTATAAGGGAGTGACACAACGATGCTAAATAGAATTCCTCAGGCTTGTTACAAAAAAAAATTATGGCAAAAAATAATACATTAAAATTAAAATTCGATAGTGCCCGTAAATATGCGCCTGCACCTGAAAGCAGGAGTGCAGCTAGAATAAAAGATCAGTACGAATTGTTCATCAACGGCAAATTTGAAAAGCCATTGAGCAAAAAATATTTTGCAACCATCAACCCTGCAACAGAAGAAAAACTGTCGCAGGTTGCTGAAGCCAATGCTGCTGATGTTGATAGGGCTGTGAAAGCTGCAAGAAGCGCTTTTGGTGTGTGGAGTAAAATGCAGCCTAAAGAAAGAGGGAAATACATTTATCGCATTGCAAGGATGGTGCAGGAACGTGCAAGAGAACTGGCAGTAGTTGAAACGCTGGATGGAGGTAAGCCAATTCGTGAAAGCCGGGATTTTGACATACCTGTAGTTGGTAACCATTTTTTTTATTATGCCGGCTGGGCGGATAAACTGGAGTATGCTTTCCCCAACCGTAATGCAAGGCCGCTGGGAGTTGCAGGGCAAATTATTCCGTGGAATTTTCCTTTGCTGATGGCTGCGTGGAAGATAGCGCCGGCATTGGCGACAGGAAATACAGTTGTGTTGAAGCCTGCAGAAACCACGTCTCTTACCGCATTGTTGTTAGCAGATATAATTCAGGAAGCTGACCTTCCACCGGGTGTTGTAAATATTATTACCGGTGCAGGCGCTACAGGTGCCGCCATCGTTAATCACCCTGATATAAATAAAATTGCTTTTACCGGTTCAACAGATGTTGGAAAAATTATTCAGCGGGCAATTGCAGGAACAGGCAAGAAAGCAACGTTGGAACTTGGAGGAAAAGCCGCCAACATAATTTTTGATGATGCACCCATTGATCAGGCGGTTGAAGGCGTTATCAACGGAATATTTTTTAACCAGGGACATGTTTGTTGTGCAGGCTCAAGATTGTATGTGCAGGAATCTGTTTTTAAAGAAGTGGTTCGAAAACTGAAAGACCGTTTAGAAACTTTGATAGTTGGTGACCCAATGGATAAGAATACTGACATTGGTGCCATCAATTCAAAACAACAGTTAGACCAGATAAATAAATATTTAAAGAT
>JBPCQG010000487.1:0-13738 GCA_050998315.1 Chitinophagaceae bacterium | reverse complement strand
AATTGAAATTCAAAATTATTTATTCAACAAGAGCTAGTAAGCAATTAGCCAATATTCCTGCAAGAGATTATTTTGGCCTCGTTTCTATAATTGAATCATTAAGAACCAACCCTTTGCACTGAGGGATAAAAAAAATGAAAGGATATAGAGATTACTATCGTTTACGGAAAGGAGATTATAGAATTGTATTCAAAGTAGAATTTAAAATCGTTACTATTACTATTACTATTATTCAAATTGGTCATCGAAAAGATATTTACGACAATCTTCTGTAAATCCAATGTATTCTTCCCTTCAATTAGCTAAAAAATATATTCATTATTACTTCACCGCTTCTAATGGAAAAGGCCATGGCATTCATTCTCCTTTCGTATTTGATTTTATTAAGAATGTGCTGAACGATAAAAAAAAATATGAGAGTTATGCTTCAATAGAAGAAACAAGGAATGAATTGCTGCAGGATAAAAGAGTGGTTGATGTTGAAGATTTAGGCGCAGGTTCCCTGGCTGTTCCATTTAGAAAAAAAAAGATAAGTGATATTGCCAGATCATCTTTAAAATCTAAAAAATTTGCTCAATTGCTTTTCAGAATTGTGCAATATTATAAACCAAACAATATTGTAGAATTAGGAACTTCCCTGGGAGTTACTACAGCATACATTGCAGCCGCAAATAAAACTTCACAGGTTTTTACGCTTGAAGGCGCAAAAAATATAGCAGACATTGCGCAGGAAAATTTTCAAAAATTGGATGTGCAAAATGTAATACAGATACAGGGAAATTTTGATGATACATTACCACAGATATTATCTCAAATACAAAAAATAGATTTTGCCTATGTAGATGGCAATCATCGCAAAGAACCAACATCACATTACTTTGATCAACTTATCAACAAGTCAACCCACTCAACAATTTTTATCTTTGATGATATTCACTGGAGCAAAGAAATGGAAGAAGCATGGAAAGAGATTCAGCAGCATAATGATGTAACATTAACCATTAACCTTTTCTTTATCGGGCTTGTATTTTTTCAAAAAGATTTTAAGGCAAAGCAACATTTTGTTATCAGGTTTTAAATTTTCAATATCTTACGAAAATATTTTATGTTATGATAATTGGTGTTTTAAAAGAACCATCCCCTGAAACCAGAGTCTCCTTATTGCCGGAACATTTAGTCACGCTTAAAAAATTGAATGTTGATATTGTTGTTGAGACTAACGCAGGTTTAACTGCATTTGCCACCAATGAAAAGTACGCTGAAGCAGGTGCAAAAGTGGTAAGCCGTGAAGAAGTTATACAAATTGGAGAAATTATCTTATCAATAAATCCTCCCGAGAAATTTGAAATTTCAAACCTGCTTGACGGTAGACAAGGTTTCAAATCAAAAATACTTTTGGGTAATTACCAGGCATTGTTTAATGCAGATCTTGTGAAAGATTGGAGTGAGAAAGAAATCACCGTTTTCAGCATTGATATGATACCCCGTACAACCCGGGCACAAAGCATGGATGTGTTAAGCAGCCAGGCAAATATTGCAGGATATAAAGCAGTACTGCTTGCTGCTAATTTATTTCCAAAATATTTCCCCATGTTTATGACTGCTGCAGGTAGTATACCTCCGGCAAAAGTATTGATATTGGGTGCCGGGGTGGCAGGACTGCAAGCCATTGCCACAGCGAGACGTTTGGGTGCTGTTGTAGAAGTGTTTGATACAAGACCTGCGGTTAAAGAAGAAGTAATGAGTCTTGGGGCAAAGTTTGTAGAAGTGGAAGGCGCTGCTGATGCAAGCAAAGCAGGGGGCTATGCAGTTGAACAGTCAGAGGAATTTTTGCAAAAGCAAAAAGCTAAGATTGCTGAAAGTGTTGCCAAGGCTGATATTGTAATTACAACAGCTCAGATACCCGGCAAAAAAGCGCCAATATTAATTACAACTGAAATGATGGAGAATATGAAAAACAGTTCAATAATTATTGACCTTGCCGCTTCTACCGGGGGTAATACAGAGCTTACAAAAAATGCAGAAAACTTTGTTTACAACGGAGTAACTATTGTTGGTAATTCTAACCTGCCAGGTACAATGCCTTCTGATGCAAGCAAATTGTATGGAAAGAATATTTTAAATTTTTTGCAATTGATAATTGATAAAGAGGGGAAATTAAATTTGAATTTTGAAGATGATCTTGTGAAAGGTACCTGTATTGCCCACGATGGAAAAATAACAAATGAAAAGGTTGCTGCATTAATTAGCTGATGTGCTGATATGTAAAATGTTAAGAAAGATGAGTAAAGATATATTGCACAAGAGTGCCTTTAGCCAATGAAGTTGATTAAAGAAATATAGCTCACTACAAAAAATAATTTATGCAAAACGTTCTTCAATGGATCACCAATAATCAGCAGATCATCTACATTGTTATCCTGATGATTTTTGTTGGGATAGAAGTAATTGGCAGGGTGCCCAGTGTATTGCATACACCACTAATGAGCGGTGCCAATGCAATACACGGTGTGGTTATAATCGGAGCTATAATTGTAATGGGCAAGGCAGAAACAGATAATTATTTAGCATTGATACTTGGTTTTCTTGCTGTGATACTGGGCACACTAAATGTTGTTGGCGGGTTTGTTGTTACTGACAGAATGCTGGAAATGTTTCGTTCAAAACCTAAATCACAAGAAACAAGTTCCAAATAAAATTCAAATTGGAAAATTCAAATAAAAAATATGACCTGGAGGAACGTACTGCTCTGTTTGCAGAGAGAGTTAGAAATTTTTTGCCTTCAGCTTCCTAAAAATGTTGTGAACCATGAATATATTCCTCAACTTGTACGTGCCGGAAGTTCACCTGGCTCAAATTATATTGAAGCTAATGAAAGTATAGGAGACAAAGATTTTAAGATGAAAATAAAAACCTGTCGAAGAGAATCGAAAGAATCTGCATATTGGTTAAGGCTTGTTATTACTGATAATTCTCAAGCTATGGAAAATGAAAGAGCGGTATTAAGACAGGAAGCGAAAGAATTTGTATTGATTTTTACAGCAATATTGAAAAGTCGTGAAAACAAAGATTAATTTTTATTTATTTTATTTTTTATTTATTTGGTTCTTGTTATTTGGTTTTGAATTTTATAAAATAAGTTATGGGGTTTAATATATTAACCATTTGTTACATAATTGGATCGGTAACTTTTATCCTCGGATTAAAAATGTTATCAAATCCTGCCAGCGCAAGAAGAGGTAATTTAATTGCTGCTGCAGGTATGCTGGTCGCAATTATCGGAACTATATTTTTATATCGCAACACCGAAACAGGAGAGCACCTTCATAATTACACCTGGATATTCGGCGGACTTTTGATTGGAAGTGTGATTGGAACTCTGGCTGCCCGCAAAGTTAAGATGACTGCAATGCCGGAGATGGTAAGTTTGTTTAACGGCATGGGTGGCGCCTGTGCCGCTCTTATTTCTTTGGTAGAGTTTAATCATATTTCCGGTGAGCTTGCAGTTAACAACAGCAGTGAGTATGTAAATAGTATTCAACCAACTGTTTTAATTATAGTGTTGGGTCTTATCATCGGCTCAGTATCTTTTGCAGGAAGCATGATTGCCTGGGGGAAGTTGAATGGAAAGGTGAAAGATTTCAGCTTTACCGGTCAGAATATTCTTAATCTTATACTTTTAGCAGTTGCGCTTGGTGCCGGAATATACCTTGTAATTCATCCTGCAAATAGTTTTTTATTATATGGAATTCTTGCATTGTCTTTAATATATGGAGTACTGTTTGTAATGCCCATTGGCGGGGCTGATATGCCGGTTGTAATTTCTCTGTTAAATTCTTTTACAGGTGTTGCGGCAGCATGTGGTGGTTTTTTGTATGATAATAAAGTAATGCTTACCGGTGGAATTTTAGTAGGGGCAGCCGGAACACTGCTTACTATTTTAATGTGTAAGGCAATGAATAGAAGTCTTATAAATGTGTTGGTAGGATCTTTTGGAGGTAACAGTAATTCAGCTTCAGCTACCGGGGGAAAGGATCAGGGTCATTACAAAGAGATCTCTCTAAGTGATGCTGCAATGGTGATGAGCTATGCAAATAAAGTAATGATAGTGCCGGGATATGGATTGGCTGTTGCCCAGGCACAGCATGCATGCCATGAGTTGGAAAAGGTGCTTAATGAGAAGGGGGTTGAAGTAAAATATGCTATTCACCCGGTTGCCGGAAGAATGCCCGGCCATATGAACGTATTGCTCGCAGAAGCGGATGTAAGTTATGAGAAGCTACAGGAGATGGAACAGGCAAATGATGAATTTAAAACTACAGATGTGGTATTAATCCTCGGCGCTAATGATGTGGTGAATCCCGCAGCAAAAAATGATGCCGCTTCCCCGATATATGGTATGCCTATTTTGGAAGTGGAGTTGGCAAAAAATATAATAGTGAACAAGAGAAGCATGAAACCGGGTTATGCGGGAATAGAAAATGATCTTTTCTTTCGGCCAAAAACTTCAATGTTATTTGGCGATGCAAAAAAAGTATTGCAGGATTTGTTGGGGGAGATTAAAAATGTTTAGCCCACCTAATCCCGTTTTGAAAGCGGGACTTGCATTACTGCAAAATCACTTTTATATTTTATACCTTCATATTCAACATCTCAAACTGCTAAAAAAAAACCCCCGCAATTGCGAGGGCTCTTTAAATAATAATAATTTTATTTTTTTACAACACTTTTATCTACAACCTTTTTGCCTTTTTTAGTTTTTGATTTGCTTGTGCCTGATACTGTCTTGGTTTCTATTTTTACTTTGTCGCCATCATCTTTCACCTTTACGTTCATTTTAACATCCGCAGATGTTTTATTTTTAGAAGCCCAGGTGTCGTAAGCCTTTGGCTCCAAAACTTCGCCTGCAAGGTTGATCTGCTTTATTTCATCAACACCTGCAAATTTTACGGTAATTGTTTTATGAATTCCGCCAAGTGCAACTGCATTGTATGTTGCTTTAATATACCCTGTTTTACCTGCTGCAATCGGCGATTTGGTATAATCGGAAATGGTGCAGCCGCATGTCGGATTAGCCTGTTCTATTATTAATGGCTCCGTGCCAATATTGGTTACAACAAAAGTTGCAGTAGAAGGAACGTTTTGCTTTATTTTCCCAAAGTCAAAGGTTTCTGTATTCATTTTAGCTACATCAGCAGCTACTTTCTTTTGCGCAAAAATTGCAGTTGCAAATGTAAAAGCCATCAAAGAGAATAATATTTTTTTCATTTTACGAGTAGTTTTGAGTTTAAGTAATTATTGATTTTTTAATGATTCTAATCCTGAATTTTCAGGCGCAGAAGCAGCAGGTGTTTTCCAGACTTCGCCCTTTATATTGATTTGTTTGCTTTGTGTTCCGTTGTATGTAATGGTTATAGATTTTGTAAATGGTCCATCGCTGGCTGCATTATAACCAACAGTTATGATAGATGATCCACCTGCAGGTACTGCCTCTTTACTCCATTCAGGAGTTGTACAACCGCAGGCTGCCTGTACATTATCTAATTTCAAAGGGATATTGCCGGTATTGCTGAATTTAAAAACATGAGTTACAGGTTTGCCCTGTGGAATTTTACCAAAATCGAATTCATTTTCGTGTAAAGAGATCACCTCAGGGGCTACCAAAGATGTTTTATCTTCTTTAACAGGAGCTTTTACATCGGTTTGTGCGCTAGCTATAAAAACTAATGACAAGGCGCAAAACAAAGTGACTATCTTTTTCATTGTTTAATTAATACGAATTTCAAAGATACAAAAACGAATTTAATAGGTTGAAATTGTGAACACGTTACCAGATTTTTAACAATCATCACCCATAATTAATATTTTTGTCAGTATGGATACAGTTGAAACTCCTAAACCTTCATTGGAAAAACTATCTTTTGATAAGTTTAGGGATGAAGTATTGAAGGATTACCGGGTAGTTTGTGAAAGCCGTGAAGCCAGCCTGATCGGGAGAAAAGAAGTTTTAACGGGCAAAGCTAAATTTGGAATTTTTGGTGACGGTAAGGAAGTAGCACAGGTAGCTATGGCAAAATTTTTTAAGGGGGGGGATTTTAGGGCAGGCTACTACCGTGATCAGACCTTTATGTTTGCCGCCGGCCTGTCAACTATTGAACAATTCTTTTCACAGTTATATTCTGATCCTGATTTGAATCATGATCCCTTTAGTGCCGGCCGCCAAATGAATTCACATTTTGCTACAAAGTTTGTTGATGAAAATGGCGAATGGCTTGACCTGGCGAATAAAAAAAATGTTTCAGCAGATATTGCACCAACTGCAGGTCAAATGCCAAGAGCATTGGGGCTGGCATTTGCATCAAAATTATTCAGGAATGAAAAGACTTTTGGGGAGCTAAAACATTTAAGTGATAACGGCAATGAGATCTGTTTTTGTACCATTGGTGATGCTTCCACTTCTGAAGGTCATTTTTGGGAAACAATGAATGCAGCCGGCGTGTTGCAGGTTCCGTTGGCAGTTTTTGTATGGGATGATGGCTATGGAATTTCTGTTCCTAAAAAATATCAAACCACCAAGGAATCTGTTTCAAAAGCTTTGAAAGGTTTTGAAAAAGAAGAAAATACCAATGGTATAAATATTTACAGACTGAAAGGCTGGGATTATGCAGGCATGTGTGAAGTATTGGAAGGTGCACTTAAACAAATGCGTCAAACTCATATTCCTGCATTATTTCATGTAGATGAAATAACACAGCCGCAGGGACATTCAACGTCGGGCAGCCATGAGCGGTATAAACAACATGACCGTTTAGAATGGGAAAAAAAATGGGATTGTATCAAACAAATGAAAGAATGGATACTTACCAATGCTCTGGTAGAAGAAAATGAATTAGACCAAATTGAAATTGAATCAAAACAATTTGCAAGAGAAAGTAGAAAGAATGCTTGGGAAAAATATGTTAGCCCAATAAAGGAACAGGTTAGCAAAACAGTTGAATTGTTGAAAGATTTAAGTTCCAATAACACCGAGATAAAGAACCTTTCCGATGAATTATCCACTAACCGGGAACCGCAAAGAAAGGATGTAATGAAAGCACTGGCAACAGCAATTGATGTCTCTCCCCACAACCCGAAACTGGCAACTTATTATTCAGAACTCACAGCTGAGAACACAGAACTTTTCAATAGTTTTCTTTATAATCAAGGACCAAAATCTGCATTAAAAGTTAGCGGGATAAAACCTTATTTTAAAAACGATGCACCAATTGTAAATGGATACGAAGTACTCAATAAATATTTTGATGAACTGTTTGCAAGTAATAAAAAAGTAATTGCTTTCGGTGAAGATCTAGGTTTTATCGGCGACGTTAACCAGGGCTTCAGCGGATTGCAGGCAAAGTATGGTGAGCAAAGAATTTTTGATACAGGTATAAGAGAGCTTACTATTATGGGCCAGGGGATAGGACTGGCTTTGCGGGGATTACGTCCTATTGCTGAAATACAATACATTGATTATTTGTTATATGGTTTACAACCTTTGAGTGACGATGTCGCAACCACTCATTTCAGAACAAAAGGCCAGCAAAGTGTACCGCTGATTGTGCGTACACGTGGGCATCGGCTGGAAGGAATTTGGCACAGCGGTTCACCCATGGGAATGGCGATAAATGCATTGCAGGGAATGTACATTTGTGTCCCGCGTAATATGGTGCAGGCTGTTGGTATGTACAATACATTATTGCTGGCAAATGATCCGGCATTAATGGTTGAATGCCTGAATGGTTATCGCTTAAAAGAAAAACTTCCTTCTAATCTTATTGCATATACAGTTCCGCTGGGTATGCCCGAAATAATAAAAGAAGGAACTGATATAACTATGGTTTCCTATGGATCCACGTTACGTATTGTTGAGGAAGCTGCAGAAAGTTTAGACAAACAAAAGATCAGCTGTGAGATTGTTGATGTACAAACATTGTTGCCATTTGATATCAATCATAAAATTCTTGAATCATTAAAGAAAACGAATCGCATTGTATTTATTGATGAAGATATACCGGGAGGAGCTACAGCATTTATGTTTAATAAAGTAATGGAGGCGCAGGGTGGCTATAAATATCTTGATGTATCTCCCAGAACCTTAACCGGTCAGGCTCACCGCCCTTCTTATGGTACCGATGGCGATTATTTTAGCAAACCTAATGTGGAAGATGTTATAAGGGTTGCGAAAGAAATTATGGCGGAATGAACAAATAGGCAATGTGCAATGTGCGATAGACAATAGGCAATGAGTCCCAAATATTAATAAATGGCAGCAAGGAACTTAAAAGACACTACTGTTTACCAAAAAGGTTTTGCTTTAGCAATGCAAATATTTGAAATTTCGAAAAGATTTCCTCCTGAAGAAAAATTTTCTCTTACTGATCAGATCAGGCGTTCTTCAAGAAGTGTTTGCATTTGTTTACTGGAAGCCTACAGAAAAAAAAGATATGTTGCTCATTTCATTTCTAAAGTAACAGACAGTGATATGGAAAATTCAGAAACATCCGGGTGGTTAGATTTTGGACTGGCTTGTAAGTATATTTCCGAAGAAGAATTTAAAACTTTGATCATGCAAAATGAAGAAGTTGGAAAATTTTTAAATCACATGATAAATAATCCTGACAAATATTAATTTGCCTATTGCCTATTGTCACAATTGCCTATTATTTTATGACACTTTACCAAATCGACGCTTTTACTGATACTCTTTTTAAGGGTAATCCTGCCGCAGTAATTCCTTTGGATTATTGGATAGATGATGTTCTGATGCAAAATATTGCAATGGAAAATAACCTGGCAGAAACTGCATTCATTTGCCCATATTTTGCTGCTTCGAAAGTCTCCCCCACCGGGGGAGATATAGAGGGGGCAGGGGCTTCTGCAGATTTTGATATCCGTTGGTTTACTCCTGTTTCAGAAATTGATCTTTGTGGTCACGCTACATTAGCTTCTGCGTATGTTTTGTTTAATATTATGAATTTTCATAAGGAAGAAATTACATTAAGTTGTAAGAGCGGCATTTTAAAAGTGAAGGAAGAAGGTGAAACTATCTGGATGGATTTTCCCTCATGGAAGCCCGAAAGATTTAATGATTATCCTTCTGAATTACAGCAGGCTTTAGGCGGCTCAGAAATAGTTGGCGTGTATAAACACAGGGACCTGCTGGTGGAATTAATGAATGAAGAATCTGTAAGAAAATGCAATCCTGATTTTGCTTTAATAAATAAAACAGGTTATAAAGTGATAATTACTGCTCCGGGAAAAGATGTTGATTTTGTTTCCAGGTTTTTTGCTCCTACAGTTGGTGTTAATGAAGATCCGGTTACAGGTTCTGCTCATTCGCAACTCATTCCTTTCTGGTCAGATAAATTGGGGAAACAAAAATTATCTGCACATCAGTTATCTCAACGGGGCGGAGTACTTATGTGTGAGCAAAACGGAGACAGGGTAAACATGGGAGGTAGTTGTGTTTTTTATATGAAGGGAGAAATTGAAGTATAGCCCACTCTAATTTCCCGCCCGAGAGGAGACTTATTGAAAGAATAAAAAATTGGTCATGCTTTCAACATCGGAGAAAACATTTATAAGAGATTGGAAGATACAGAAGGAAGGACCCAAATGGAAGTACTACCTGCAATATATTGTTGCATGGAGCACAGTTTTTTTTCTCTCCATTTTCTTTTTACTAAAATTAATAATGGCTGACAGAAGTATGGGAGGCTGGACAAGTTTTTATATTGTCGCTCCTTTATCAATTGTTTCAGCCGTATTAATTACGCACCTGGTTTATGAAACTAATGAAAAAAAGCTGCAAAAGATTTTACAAAGAGAAGAACATCTCAATTAATAGCAATTATGTTAGTCTACCTAATTGTATATTAAGTTATCGTTAAGTTTAGATTCCTTCATGTCTCTTTGAAAATTTAAACTCACTGCAAAAAAATCTGTTAACCCTTTACTTCATTCTCCAATGGTAATCCGTTTTCAAAATCAGTAATATTTTTTAATATAGCAGTTGCTATTTCATCTAATGCTTCCTTTGTAAAAAATCCCTGATGGGGCGTGATGAGAACATTATGAAAGCTCATTAATCTTTCTATTTCATCATCCTGAATAATACTTTCTGACAGATCTTTAAAAAAAGTTTTTCTTCCTGTTCATAAACGTCAATTCTCAGGTATCCCAATTTTCCGCTTTTTAACGCTGCAATAATATCTGATGTTTTAATTAATCCGCCCCTGCTCGTATTAATAAGCATTGCGCTATCTTTTATTTTGGAAAGTGTAGTCTCATTTATAAGATGAATGGTATCAGGTGTAAGTGGGCAATGGAGTGATATAATATCTGAACTCTTCAACACTTCATCTAAGGATTTATAAACAACTCCTTTTTCTTTTAAGGTGTGGGATTCTTCAATATCATTAGCAATTACCTTGCATCCAAAGCCTAACATAATTTGGCAAAAAGCTGCGCCTATTTTACCGGTTCCTATTACTCCAATAGTTTTTTTGTAGAGGTTAAAACCCATAAGCTTTTCTAAAGAAAAATTACTTTCCCTTATCCTGTTATATGCTTTATGTGTTTTCCTGTTTAACGTAAGGATGAGTGCCACTGCATGTTCTGCCACTGCCTGTGATGAATAAGCAGGTACCCTTGTAACTTTTATATTTTTTTCCTTTGCTGCAGCAACATCAACATTATTATAGCCTGCGCAGCGTAAGGCAATAATTCCAGTACCTTGCTGTGATAGCTTTTCGATTATTTTCCTGTCAACTTTGTCGTTAACAAATACACAAACACCTTCAAAATCTAGAGCCAGGTTTATTGTATCATTATTTAAAGATGTTTCAAAATAAACCAACTGATGTGCACCACTATTGAATCTGTCAAGATACTCCCTGTCATAAGATTTTGTACTAAATACTGCTACTCTCATTTATTTAAATTAGGCTTTGATTTTTTTATATCCTCAATAATTTTTTCTGCATGCTCCCTGGAGTTTTCAATGAACAACCTATGTGTGTTCATTCCCCCGCAAATAACGCCGGCGAGATAAATTCCTTTTACATTGGTCTCATAGGTTTCATCATTGTACGTTGGTTTGCAAACAGCATCATCAGACAGATCAATTCCCAGCTTACGCAAAAAAGAAAGATTGGGTTGATAGCCTGTCATAGCAAGCACCCAGTCATTTTCAACCGTTACCAAACCTTCAGGAGTATTTATATCAACTTCGTTATCTCTTATTTCTGCGACAGTTGAATTGAAATATGCCTTGATTGAATTTTCTTTTATCCTGTTCTCAACATCAGGCCTCACCCAATATTTTACACGTTCACTTATCTTATCATTTCGGATTACCATGGTAACTTCTGCACCTTTTCGCCATGTTTCCAAAGCTGCATCCACGGCAGAGTTAGCAGCACCAACAACCAACACTTTTTGAAAAGCATAAAAGTGCGGATCATTATAATAATGTTTTACTTTTTCTAGCTCCTCACCTTTTACATTAAGCAGATAAGGAATATCATAAAACCCGGTACACACAATAATGTTGTCAGCATTGAACTGCTGCTTTAAAGTGGTAACGGAAAAATGTTCATTTATTTTTTTTAGCTCAACAACTTCTTCAAAAAGCTTAACATGCAAACCGCCGGATATTGCAACTCTGCGATAATATTCAAGTCCTTCATTTCTTGTCGGCTTTGCATTATTGCTAACAAAAGGTATACCTCCAATCTCCAATCTTTCACTTGTGCTGAAGAACATCATATTAACCGGGTAGTTGTACAAAGAATTTACCAGGGTTCCTTTTTCAATAATAAGATAATTAAGTCCTGCTTTTTTTGCCTCCAATCCGCAGGCAAGCCCGATGGGTCCACCACCAATGATGATTATATCATACAATTGTTCACTCATTGCAACGAAGGTATTTATAAAATTTTTTGAAGGAATGAAATGAATAGGTTGATAACCCAATTGTCCAGATACAAATGTTGAGGGTAGTTTAGTGTGATTGTTTAAAAAAATATGTTGAGTTAGAAGTTCTTAAATCTTATAACATTTCGCTTAAACAAAGTTTAATTTTTCATGCAGCAATTTCTTTTAATGCTTTTGTAAATTCCTGCATCTCTTCAATAGTTCCCATTGTTACCCGGCACCATTTTCCATCATAGTGTTCACGGAACTGAACTTGTATATTCTTACTTTTCATTCCCTGGGAAAAATTTTCTGCTACCTTATCAATATTGAACAATATAAAATTAGTGGACGAAGGGATGTAGTCTAATCTTAATTGCAGAAATGTATCATAACAAATCTTTTTGGCTTTATTGGTTTTATCAATGCAGTCCTGCACAAAGGTTTGGTCGGCAATAGAAGCGATTGCAGCTGTGGCTGATACGGCGCTTACATTTGAATCGGGCCAAGGTTGGTAACTGCTTAAGGTCTTAATGGTTTGCGGATGCGCAATGGCATATCCTATCCGTGCTCCTGCCAATCCGTACACTTTCGAAAATGTTTTTGCCACAATAATATTGGGATTATTTACAGCGGTCGGCGCAAGCGTTTTTAATTGGGCATACTCGGCATAGGCTTCATCAATAAAAACAATTGTTTGTTTGGATGCATTAATTGCATACTGTTCAACATCATTTCTATCAAGTACAGTTCCTGTTGGGTTGTTAGGGTTGCATATATAGATCATTCTTGTTTCAGATGTAATTGGACCATATAATTTTTCAACATCCTGCTTCACATTTCTTGGTAAAGGGTTTCTTTTAAAGTTTAATCCAAAAGCTGATGCCTGGTTGTTCCATACTTTGTAGGAAGGCTCAGTGGTTATAACATCGCCTTTTGTTTTTGATACATGTAAACAGGTCAATCCGATTATTTCTGAAGAGCCTGCGCCTAATAAAATGTTTTCTTCCGCAACATTCCAATGCATTGCGATTTTTTTCCTGAGCACAGGAATTATATCATCAGGATACCGGTTGGAGATGAGATAGTTTTCAAGAATTGCTTTTCTTGCTGCAGGCGATGGGCCATAAGCATTCTCATTACTGTTCAGTAATATTGTATCATTGGGTGAGTGTTGTAATTTATAATTTTGAAAAGAATTTTTTGGATCTTTTGCAAAGATGGCTGGTGTAAGTCCTAACCCTGCCAGGGCAAGTGTGCTTTGTTTAAGCCATAACCGGCGATCAAGAAAAATTTTCATAATGCATATTTTAGTTATTAAAAGTTATGAAAATTATGGGAAGAGAAAAAATTGAAACGAAATGAACCAAAATCTTTATTTGTTTTCTTCAAACCACTTTACCATTGAAGGCATATTTCTCTCAAATCCACCGGGAATGTCGAAATTCAGCATGCCTGCTTTTTTATCAGTGCGGTTTGCAAAAGTGTGGATTGTATTTCTGGGAATTCTGATGAATGTTCCTCTATCAGCTTCTATCCATTTGTCCCCAATAAGCATGGAAATAGTGCCTTCAAGCACATAAAAAATTTGGTCCTGGTCTTCGTGCTGATGTGCACCTGGTCCGTTAGAGTTTGCATCAAGCCACCATTCTGCAATGCTATATTTATCATCTGTTTCATTTTCGTCTGCTTTAAAAATGACGGTCATAGCTCCCAAATTATAAACTCGTCCTTGTCCAGCTTGAAGAATTAATGTATCGGTATCATTTTTTTCGTGTAT
>JBPCQG010000441.1:0-7719 GCA_050998315.1 Chitinophagaceae bacterium | reverse complement strand
ATATAGAGATCATCCTGTTTGCGTTAACTCTGACAAGGTTCTGCCAGTGCTTAGTAATCAGAAATACAATGAATATTTGAAAGAGATTGCTAATGTCTGCAGCATCGACAAAAATCTGACAACTCATACAGCCCGCCACACTTTTGCTACAACTGTCACTTTAAGCAATGGTGTGCCAATGGAATCTGTCAGCAAAATGCTTGGACATAAAAATCTTAAAACGACACAGCATTATGCAAAAGTTCTTGACAAGAAAATAAGTGACGACATGAATATGCTAAAGGATAAGATGCGTTTCAAAGACAATGAAAAATTAAAAGCAATTTGATCAAATCTGATTTATGACACCAACTCAAAAAAATACTCATCTATATATTTCTATAAAGTCCTTAATTGAAAATGCAAAAATTCAAATTACCCGCAGGATTAACACGACTATCATTTTAACCTATTATGAAATTGGAAGAATGATAGTTGAGGATGAACAGAACGGCAATCACCGGGCAGATTATGCAAATGAAGTGTGGGTTAACCTGAGTAAACAATTATCGAAAGAATTTGGAAAAGGGTACTCTCTTACGCAGCAGTAATAAAAATGGAAAAATAAGATTGCAATGCTTATCATCCGTGTCAGGTCAAGTATCTTTCTCAGACCTTGTTCATTTTCTCCCGTTTGCATGATCTTTTTTTTATTTAATTAATGTGGTTTACGTTTTTTCTTTTTTTGTTTCCTCAGTTCATAAGGCACGTAGTTGTATTCTTCGGATGGTTTAAAGAGCAATTCAATTAATTTAGATGTGTCGTGTTTTTGCTCAGTCTGCGTATTCAAATCAGGTCTTAATTCCGGTTTTTCTTCTCTGGATATTTTTGTCTCTGCAACTTTTTCTTGTTGTGGAATTGATTGGACAATGCCACATTTTTCAAGCATTGCCTTTGCACTATATTCTTTACCTATGTCGCTGCCATTAAAAACACATTTGGTCTTTTGGTCTATATATGTTAAACCATAAATAATACCCTTATCGTTTTCACGAATAACAAGACTTACTTTCTCTTTTAAGAGTGCTTCTTTAAAAGCTTGTAAACTTTTTGGAGGCTTTACCATTATCCAGTCAATAGATGTTTTCAAACTTCGTTTGTGTTCCTGTTTCAGTAGTTCATTTTGTTTAAATTTTTCTTCTAAAAAAGTAAGTGTTGGCTTACTGTAAATGGAACTGGCTTTAACCGGAACACCGACCTTGTTTCCTTTCTCATCCAGTACCCGGTAAACCAGACCGCGCTTTCTGAAAATTATTCCATCTTCCTTTCCCCGGTCAGCAGTCAGGTTGTATATCTTAAGAACTGCATTTAATTCAGCAATCGATGCATATTTGTACTTTGGAAGAACTGCATCCAGTACATTAGTGATTCCTCTTTTTGTGGGGATTTGCCATAGGTAACTCTTTGAACATTTATCGGTTTGATTTCTTCAGATTGCAATTTGCTTTGGTCTTCTGCTTTAACCAGGTTGTAAACTGTTTCTATTTCTTTTCTTGCCTGTGTAGATTGATTTTTTCCAATGTTGTGAATTGAAATTCTTTTACCATTCTTCTGAATATTCGTAGTAACAATATGGATATGCGGATGACTTGCATCAAGGTGCTGATAAACCAGGTAAGGCTGTTCATTAAACCCTATTTTGTTCATGTAGACAGAAGCAATTTCAGCAAGCGTTTCTTTTTTAATTTTTTCATTCAAACCAAAATTGAGAGAAATGTGAACCGTATTTGTGGAAGCTCTTTTATTTAGTGAGGTAAGCCTTTCAAATCTTGTCAGCTTTTCATAAAAATTAAGATGCTCATGTTCCTTTAAAAAATTATGCGCATAAATGCATTCTGCTTTTCCTTCCTTCACTTTTTGCTCGTTATAATTAAGCGCCCGTTTTATGCTGTTCGGCACGGTTATTTTTGCGACCATTGTTCATATATTTGATTCATTTTTTCATTGATCTCTTGCACTTTTTTCATAAACATTTTTTTACTCTCTTCATTAATCATTGCCCATGATTTTATTCCTGAATTTTGTCAAGTGTGTGAAGTTTATGTACCAGTTGATTGAAGTTATTTCCGATAGCGTTGAGCTCTTTTTTTAGCTGTATTGTTTCGTCTAAAAAATCGTCTGCAGATTTATTGCGATAGAAAATCGTTACAGGTTTTTTAAGAAGGACATCCCTGGTATATTCACTGAGGCTGTTGCATGATGTTTGACTGTAAAATTTATTGAGTTTATTTTCTTCATCCTCATTTAGCCTTATGGTAAGCCACCCGGACCTGATTTTTTTTACTTCTTTCATCACCATTTCATTTTCACATCTGACTAAATATCCCGAAACGACTTCGGAGTGGGAGGCAAGATGCCTCAAACGTGCCACGTTTGTACATCTTGCCGGTTGCAGATTTAGCAACCTGAGAACTTTTATAAAAGTACCATGACTTGCTGTCGCAAAAAATACGTGTTCAAATTCTGAATGGGTGAAGAATGGTTTTAGAAAATAGATTTGCAGTGTATAATATTGTAAAAATTAAATACCGATTTATGAGCAACGTAGTAACAACTTCAAAAGAAAAATTAAAGATTTTCGAAACAGTTTTAAGCAGCCCCGGAATGGCTGAAAAATGTAAAATTAATTTAACGCTGAGCCGTCAAAATATTATCCTCTTAAGCCGCCTGATTGAAGCCGGTTTGCTGAAGGATAAAAATGGTTTTGACGATGAGATTATTGCTGCCATTCCTAAAGAATCTTTGGAAGAAATGAAGTTAGTTCACGAAGAGATTTTAAAGAAATCTGAACTGACAGAATTTTATGAAAAATTGAAAGCTATTTAGGAATATTGCCAACTATTTTTAAAATATTTCAGTGATATTTTCTGAAGAAAAAAAGGGCTATAATAGCCCCTCATCTGGGATAGAATAATATCCTTCGCTGGTAATAATTAAATGATCCAGTAAGGGTAAATCTAAAAACTTACCGGCCTCTTTATTTTTAAAGTCAATTGTTCATCCGCCATGCTGGGCTTTAAATTTCCGCTTGGGTGATTATGTGCAACTACCACATAGCTTGCATTACATTTTAATGCGGTAACAAAGATCAATTTTGGATCAGCTACTGTTCCTGATACGCCGCCCATAGTCAACCCGCAAATACCTAAGACCTTGTTAGCTTTGTTCAGTAACATCACTTTAAATTCTTCCACAAATTCAAGTTTGTTTTCATTCCAGTATTTGATAAACAATTCATAGCCATCTTTTGAACTGGTTATCTTTGGACGTTCTGAAGTTTTTACTTTTGATCTGTAAATCAATTCTACTTCCGCAACTTGGTTTAACACTTTCGGTTTGATAATCTGTTCCATACTTTTAAAATTTTAATTGTTTAAAAATTAATTATGGAACTGTCCCCGTCTTTGGACGATCAAGGCAAAGAAGCAACGGAATAAATCAAAGCTGAAGTAATAGAGGAAAGCATTTTTTTATGCCGGAAATTTCTTTGCCGCTTCAGCAGTCCAAAGACGAACTTTGAGCAGGAATTAATGAAGAAAAAAAATATTTCAATTTATGGATATCAGAAGAATTGTTCCCAATATCTCATCCGATAAAATGGAAGAAAGCAAAAAGTTTTACACTGATTTTTTGGGATTAAGTATTGTAATGGATATGGAGTGGATTCTGACTTTTGCATCTGCTTCTAATCCAACTTCACAGATCAGTATCGTCAAAAAAATTAAGCCCAATGTTGCTGATTCAGATGTTACCATTTCCATTGAAGTAAATGATATTGATAATTTATATGCAAAGGCAATTGCGCTGGATTATAAAATTCCATATCCTATCACTAATGAATCCTGGGGAGTAAGACGATTTTTTGTAAAAGATCCGAACGGAGTTGTTATAAATCTCATGTGCCATCTCTCTTCCTCAAAAAAACAGTAAACCTGGATAACTTTTTTTCTTAGCAACAAAAAAATCAAGCTGCCGTCCCATTTATTAGTGTTTGAAAATTGTTGGACGGCAGCTTACATGATCTTAAAAAAAAGCATGCTTTAAAATAAGGATGCTTTGCAAACCAAATGAGTAGTTATTATTTATTTTGCTGTTTTCTTTCAAGCAACTGTAAACAGTGCCGGCATTGTAATTTTAGAATGGTAAATCATCAACTGGTTCTTCGTTGCTGCTAACAGAAACCCCAGCATTTTCCTTCGGAACTTTTGAAGACTGTTTGCCGTCTGAGTGAAGTTTGATGGTGTTCACATGGCAGTTCAATGAAGCCTTAGCATTTCCATCCGCACCAATGTAGGCGTTCACATGAATGCGACCATTGATTTCCACTAACCTTCCTTTGGTAAGCAAATGCAAAATCTTTGAGTTGACCCAATAAGAACAATTGTAATAAGTAGTAACATTTACTCCCTCGCCGTTTTTAGGCTTGTAGTAATCATTAACAGCAATGCTGAAATTCACCACGTTCCTTTCATCTTTCAGTTGATTGACAACTGCATCTTTTGTAATCCTTCCTACGATTTCCATGATCTTTAAATTTTAATTGTGATTAAATAAAAAAATTATTTTTCTATTCTCCCCTGCTGCTGAAAACAAAATATTTTGTAAAAGAAAAAGGAGAAAAAGAAAGTTCTTTTCCCCTAATGGCTGCATAGGAGACAAAAAGGAAACGGAATAAATCACATCGGGGAAAATGAAGGGAAGCATTTTTATGCTGTAGTCTTTTTGGCAATTTTTGTTAATCAGAGATTGCAGCCATTATTTTTACTTTCTTGTTTCCCCAATTTGTATTTACAAAAAGGAGTAAACTAAATGCATTCAATAATCCGGGAGTTAAAAATCTTCATAAGGAGTTTGGGCATCTCAGAATTCGGCTTGGAGTGAATAACTGAATGCAGCAGCCGGTGGAATGAGCTTAAAAATTTTTCAGGCTATGTGACATTTCGCTTTACTTTTTTATTTTGGGAATAATATTTTTTGTAAAGCGAAATGCCATAGCCTGCTACTAATGGAACAGCGAATGGAAGCGGCTTCTACTGCAATAAAGGAAATGAACGTAAAGCGGAATCCCAATATACTTTGAAGCTGTTCTATCCCGAAGCATGAGGGATTGTACAGCGCAAATCTTCGATAATTTAGTTTGAGAAAATTAAGCTCTTCTATTTCCATTTTGAGCCATCATAAAAAAATGATCAAAGACCACATCACATTTAGAACTGTAGATTGCTCTATCATAACTTTCAGGTAAAGTTTCATTCAATACTTTTTTTATTGCCATCTGAACCTGCATTCTTGTTTGTGTGTCTTTATGCCAATCGTTAATTAGTATTGTAGGACGTTCTTCTTTTAAACGATGCAATAAATTCTTTGCTGCTAATTTTACTTTTTGTTCTTCTTCTTTGGTAAGATTTTCCCTTTTCAGAAGATCAAATATTTCTAACTCCGCTTCGGTTAACCCTTCTCTTGATGCTCTTAAATCTTCGTCTTTCATTTTTTGTACGAAGTCAACCAAATCATCAAAATAATTTTCATTACTTGAATTACCTGCATTATAACGATCTATTATTTCCTGCAGCTTTTGAGCAAAACTTGTTCGTGTAACATTACGCTCCATCATCAATTGCAGCTTATCTGAAATGAAGGCTCTTAAATCAGAGATTTCAATATTCTTATATGGAGCTTCTTTGTATTCCTCTCTTAATTTTTCAATGTCAAGTTTGCTTAAATCAATTTGCTTCCAGGCTTTAATTAAATAGTGAGGTGATTCTTCTGCGGCTATACCTGAGCTTTCTGTGAACACCTCATCTGCTACAATGCTTTCATCCAGCAATTGACTTATTCTTCGCTTAGCGCTATCTAAATTGCCTCTGTCCACTCTGCCATCTATTACTTCTCTCAGGTAATGAATAATTGCGGCTAATGGAAAATCTTTTCTCCTGGTAAGAATTTCCGGTTTACAGGCATCGTATAATGCATCAATCGTATTATCATAAACGATGAATTGTTTCTTCTGATCATCATTTGATAAAATAGTATCAGCAAACTCATCAAACAGGCTGAGCTTGCTAAAGACCATATCAGATTGAGCAATTTTATTTAAATCTACTCCTATGCTCTTGCAATAAGTATCACATTCATTTATTGCATCCTGAAGCAAAATATATAGCTGATCTTTTTCCTGCACCGGTGCATCTTCATCTTTTACTTTTCCATTTCCAAGAGCACCACCACCATAAGAGGCAAAGGCTTTTTTCAGATTGCGGAAAACATTGTAATAATCTACAATCAATCCATTTTTCTTAGGTTTCTTATTTATAAGATGATCTGTAACCCTGTTTGCTCTTGCAATTGTTTGCATCAGCGTATGATCTTTCATTGGCTTATCCAAATACAAGGTTGAAACAGTAGGTGCATCAAAACCTGTAAGCCACATACTACAAACAAATACTAATTGTAAGGAATCTTTCGGGTCTTTAAACTTGAACTCTAAATCCTGGCCATTATCATCTACTGAGAGTAATTGCTTACGATGTTGTTTAATATCCAATCCCTGCAATTCAAACTTTTCATCTTCGCCGGCTTCTTCGCTTATAATAACTGCCATATCAGTTTTACGCATCCACTCTAATACTTTTTTCAGTTCTTCTTTTTCGCTTACGTCTTTACATTCTTTTATTTGTTTTTGAAAAGTGCGTTTTTCTTCATCCCATAGCCTTTTCACTTTATCGTACATACGCACAACAGTAAATTTATCAATGCCTATTACCATGCCTTTACCTAAATAACCTCTTCGTGGAAAATGATAAACAATATCTTTTGCTATAGTTTCTAAACGGTCATCTGCTTTTAATACACTCATTTCCTGCGCAAACTCTCTTTCTAACTTTACCTGCTGTTCTTCGGTAAGATTTTCATCACTAACTATATCTGCTAAATCATCATCTATTTCATCATTTTGCAGCAAAACTTCAGGAACTCTTTTGTGATAAAATAAAGGAACTGTTGCACCGTCTTCAATACTTTGCTTGAAGTTGTATTCAGATACTGTTTCACCAAACCAGTCATTGGTTAATTTTCTGCTACCTAATAATGGTGTGCCTGTAAATGCCATGTATTGTGCATTGGGCAATCCTGTACGCATGTTTTCTGCAAGGTCTTTATATTGTGTACGGTGTGCTTCGTCAATGATAACAATGATGTCATTTCGTGTTGATAAGATTGGATATTGCTTTCCTTTATCGTAGCGAAATTTTTGTATAAGTGTGAAAATATATCTTGTGTTTGTTTGCAGCATTGCCCGCAAATCTTCACTGTTTGCCGGTCTGCATTTAGTGTCTTTAGGGAAAGCACCGGAACCTAAAAAATTCCTATAAATCTGTCCATCCAAATCATCCCTGTCAGTAACAATTAAAAAAGTATAGTTGCCGGCAAACTTTCTAAATATTTTTCGGGCAAAAAATATCATGCTGTAACTTTTGCCACTGCCTTGTGTATGCCAAAACACACCGAGCTTTCCTTTGTTACCTTTATCTGTGCCTTCTTTATCATGCTGTAGCCGGAGGGAGAAATTCCTAATTGCATTATTGACTCCAAGAAACTGATGATTTTTAGCTGCAATCTTTACAACATCATTATAATAGAGAATAAAGTTCTCTATGTAATCAAGCAATCTTTTCTTTTCGC
>JBPCQG010000417.1:0-11332 GCA_050998315.1 Chitinophagaceae bacterium | reverse complement strand
AAATATCCATGGCTTAACAGCAGTGTTGATGGCGATAAAATTGTCATTAAGAAAGACATCAACATCGGTATGGCTACCGCTATGCCAACTGGTAATTTAATTGTACCGGTAATTAAAAATGCAGATCAGTTAAATTTAGTTGGATTAACCAAACAGGTAAATGGCTTAGCCAATGCAGCAAGAAATAATAAGCTAAAACCTGATGATACCAACGGCGGTACTTTTACATTGACCAATGTGGGAACCTTTGGCAGCATAATGGGTACGCCTATTATAAATCAGCCGCAAGTTGCTATCATGGCTATGGGAGCCATTAAAAAGAGACCTGTTGTAATCGAAACTGAGCAGGGCGACAGCATTGCCATTCGTCACATAATGTTTATCTCACTCAGCTATGACCATCGTGTAATTGATGGCGCACTCGGCTCCACTTTTTTAAATGCCGTTAGCAAAGAGCTGGAAAATTTTGACAGCAACCGCAGTATTTAAAAAAGGAATGAGGGGCTGTCAGCATAAGAAATTCTAATAAACATTTGTTGCGGCTATTCGTTACAAGCTGCTGCGCAGGCTTTTCACTACTATCCGCCAGCCTTTCATCGATATACCATTGGGCAGCTTTAATTATGTTTTGCTGACACGCTTATTTGTTGGGCTTTTAGCAATAGATTATTTTTAGTAAAGTTATTAAAATCAATTTTTCAATGTATGGATTCAAAAACAATAATATCAGATTTCTTACAAAATCAACCTTTATATTCTAAGATCGAAATAGATAAACAATACTATCATCCAGATCGGTTTTATCAATTGACTTTCCCATTTTATTGTCCAAATGAAACTAGCTTACAGACATTTATGCTAATTCTTGAACCTGAAAAAGTAATCACAGCAATGGAATCTATAGCTTCAGACAGATTTCAAGATTTATTTGATCCATATCAAAAGGGTAAATCAATAAAATTTATACATCATTTTTCTGGACAGTGTCAATATTGCAAAAAATACAAGGTTGATTTTCTTTTAAATATATTTTCAGACGGACCTATTCCAGGCTTAATGCTTTCTATAGGGCATGCTCGTCTGAAAGTTTTACAAGATGGTGTACACCAAGATGATAACATGGAAAAGTTTCCTGACCATAAATTGTTTATTCGAAAAATTGGCCAATTTCCTCCATTTGAAATTAATCCTGAAAAGGAAATAATCAATTTTTTTGAAGAAACTGATAAAGAATTTTATAAAAAATCTTTAATCTGTTTATCTCAAAGTTTCGGAGTTGGCGCTTATGCCTATCTAAGAAGAATTACAGAAAATGAAATTTTAAGAATTGTTGAAGCTCTAAGTCAAATTGAAACGGACGATGGAGAAAAAATAAAAGCTCTATACTATACTTACAAAGCAAATAAACAGATGAGTAATTTAATTGAAGGGGTGTATACGCATTTACCCGCTAGTCTTAGAGCCTTAGGTGTAAATCCACTCAAAGTTTTATACGGACATTTATCTGAAGGGATACATGCGGATTCAGAAGATATATGTTTAAAAAAAGCATTTCAAATAGATACAATCCTAAGGTTTACTATCAAAAAACTTAATGAAGAAAAGCATGAACTTAAAGAAATTAGAAATGCATTAAAAGACTTAGGACACTAACTATAGCATTCAGTCAGTGAAAGAAATGATTTTTCTGCCATTGTGGATGTCTCTTTCTGAGCCGTGCCGCCCGTATAGCTGGAAGTAGAGCAGGACACGGCGACAAATAATTTATAACGCCATGTCCTGCCAAACTAAATCCAAGGCAAAAAGAGACACGGCTAAGGAGGAATAGCAAGGATTAATATTATATCTACACTTGCTCGCAAATTAGCAACGTAATAAAAACTCCTTCTGAGCCGTGTCTCCCGCATAGCTGGAAGTAGAGCAGGACACGGCGACAAATAATTATAACGCCGTGTCCTGCCAAACTAAATCCAACGCAAAAAGAGACACGGCTAAGGAGGAACGATGCTACTGGTGCCGGATCATTTGACACATGGTTGAAAGATTATTCTGACGCCGTGCAAAGCCGTTGGTCAGAATTGCTTACTTACAAACCTAAATTGAATTCAAAATAATTTCCTGCAAATTTAAACCGTCTCAATATCTTAGTCCACGCCGAGTCTCCCAACAGGGACTCGGCGCAATAATGCGCTGTAAATATTAGCTTCATTTCATGTCAATAAAAAGAATAATTCATGAAACAGACGGGATATTTTTTCATTATCATAACATGCTATAAATGAATTTCTCTCTTACAATAACCGAGTGAAATTGAAATTGCATCCCTTTTTTTATTTATTAAAACATGTTTATATCTTTAAGAAAAAAAGTTATGCCAGATGAAATAGTTCCGGTAGCACCTGGTGCACCAAACGGAAACCACGAAAGAGATTTTATAGGCGAAATGAACGAGGTAATGACTGCCAGCGCGATCGCCACGCAGTTAAGCGATTTGAGGGCCTCAGAGAACGCCGTGAGAAAAGCCCGTTTTATTTTTGCTGCCGCAGAAAAAAGTGGCTATGAATACATTGACCTTCTAAAAATATTAAAACTGATAATTCAGGTTTTAGCAAACTATGCGCAAATGAATGCCTTTCACTTAGAGGCGCGTTTTGCCGATGCGCTTGTAAAAGGGAATGATATTGTAAGCCAGTCTTACGAAGCCCTTGAAATTATTAAAAGAATAAGCGGTGATACGGAAGAAGACCCAGCCATGCTGATGATAAGATTAATGCTCGAGTATTTTAATACCATCGGCCCTGCTTCTACTTCCTATATAAAAGCAGAGCAGGTAGGTTTTACCGGCAAATTCGAAGAATACAGGGCTGCCCTGCTCAGTTCATCTGCCTTGTTTAGAAAAGTGGAATTGCTGGAGGATAGCGATAACCCCACCGTATTGCAGCTCTATGCTTACGGCACCAATATGGCAGAACGGCTAGAGAACCGGGCCCGCTTCTTTGAATATATTCAACGTGAAAAAACAAACCAATATATAAACCCGCAGGGCAAAAAAGTGTTCATTATTCATGGCCATTCCGATGAAGCTGCAATAACACTTCAACAGTTGCTGAAAGATGAATTTAAGCTTGAATTGGTAATATTGAAAACTGAAGCAAGTGGCGGCGATTCGGTGATAGAAAAATTTGAAACATTTGCCTGTGACTGCGGCTATGCTTTTGCCATTATTACCAGCGACGACCTGGTAAAAAAAGACAATGAAAAATATTTTCAGGCAAGGCCAAATGTAATGTTCGAGCTTGGCTGGTTCTATGGCCGTTATGGCCGCTCAAGGGTTTGCTTGCTTAAGCAGGAGGGCACTCAAATACCTTCCGACCTTGGAGGAATTATTTCGCTGGAATATGATAAAAAAATAAAAGAAGTTTACCTGGATATGCGAACCGAGTTAAAGGGTGCGGGGCTAGTTGTTTAGGCAGGAGGATGCGCACTTTTCCTTATCCGTATCCCCTCTAAGCCTTATGCATGGCTGCACACGGCGACAATATCAAAACCATAATATTAAATGCATAATGGTTAGCATAGAAGCTTTTAAACAAATTGCTCTTTCATTTGAAGGAACAGAAGCTAAGCCACACTTTAACAGGACAGCATTTAAGGTAATAAACAAAAGGATATTTGCAACACTTCTTGAAGAAAATGAAACTGCTAACATAGTCTTATCAATAACCGATCAGGAAATTTATTGTTCATTTGATAAGAGTGCAGTTTACCCTGTTCCTAACAAATTTGGTATGCGTGGATGGACAACCTTTGAGTTACCAAAAGTTCCGGTTGAACTTATATCAGATGCCTTACTTACTGCTTATAATGATGTTATTAGCAAAAGCAAAAAAAGTAAGATGTGATTGATAAACGGCGATTAAGAATTCTTTCGTTATCCATGCATCTTCTAAACCTGATGCGCTGCAAGATACGACGGCAATAAGAAGTATCACCTGCAGAGGTGTACGCCTTTGCGAGGCGCTTTATAAAGTACGTCACAATCGTTTTCTGTGCGCCGAAGCAATCTCATATTAAACGTTGTTATGAGATTGCTTCGCCTAACTTAATAATATTACATTACTTCTTTTCGGACATCCGGCTCGCAAAGACGAAAAGTTTTTCTCCCCGGTTCTCGTTTGTAACGAGGACTTAATTAAAACTTTGCCACTGCCTAAAGCTGTAAAATGTTAGCGGAAACCCTCTGCTTCCCCGCCGAATCTCCGCAAGTACCCGGCGTTAAAAGCTATACAAGCTGTAAAGACAACGTAATATTCTAACTTTAGCCCAACCAAAACCAAGGTTACTAAATGTATCGTTCAATAAAAGAGAAAGTTTACGTTCTGCTCCATCCTGAGTTAGGAAAAAATAAATGGGAAATAGTCATTAATTCTGGTATTATTTTTCTAATAGTTGCCAACATTACTGCCGTAATTCTTGAAACTGTTCCCTCAATTTATGAACCGCATAAAAAGTTCTTTCACTACTTTGATATGTTTTCAGTAGTGGTATTTTCAATTGAGTATGTTTTAAGGGTCTGGAGCAGTAATTGTGCCCCGAAGTACAAACATTCTGTTCGTGGCCGTTTGCATTATATGTTATCATGGGCAGCTTTAGTTGATCTATTGGCCATCCTGCCATTCTACCTGCATGCTATATTTCTTTTCGATCTGCGGGTATTACGCATATTGCGTTTGCTGCGGTTTTTCAGGCTGTTCCGGCTGACTGCTTATATGAATTCTGCTAAGCTGGTTGCCAACGTATTTAAGTTACGTTTTAACGAATTGATGTTAAGCCTAATACTGGTTTTATTTCTGTGGATCATCAGCTCGTGTCTTATGTATTTTGTAGAGCATCCCGCACAACCGGATAAATTTTCAAGCATACCGGCCACTATGTGGTGGAGTATTGTTTCATTAACTACAGTTGGCTATGGCGATATGGCTCCACAAACGGCACTGGGAAAAGTGTTAACCGGCGGAATTTTATTAATTGGAGTGGCGTTGCTTGCCTTACCCGCAGGTATACTTACTACCGGCTTTATTGAAGAGCTGCGGTCAGCAAAAAAACCAAAACCGAAGAATTGCCCTCATTGTGGTAAGCCGTTAGATCTTTATGATAAACATGTGGATGATCATTAAATTATCATTACCATATGTGGTTATAACTCCAAAATCAATCAGAGATGAATAAATTACTTTCCAGGATAACAACAGCAGGTCTAATTGTGGGCACATTAGATATCTTATCGGCCCTCATTTACTATTATATTAAAACAGGAAAAAATCCCTTACTTATTTTAAAGTATATAGCAAGTGGCATTTATGGTAAAGCAGCTTTTTCGGGTGGAAATACAATGATGCTAACAGGCTTGGTTTTACATTATATAATTGCAATGGCGTTCACTATTTTTTTCTTTTGGATATTTCCTAAAATAAAAGACTTATCCAAAAATAAAATTATGACGGGCATTTTTTATGGAATTTTTATTTGGGTGGTAATGAATAGGGCAATAGTTCCTTTATCAAAAATACCGGACGCGCCATTTAATATTGTTAATGCGTTTATTAATGCTGCTATTTTAATTGTCTGCATTGGAATTCCACTTTCGTTTATGGCAAACGCCTTTTACAAAACAGGTAAATAATGTTTCTCTTCTTTCGCTCGTTTTCTTTGCCAAGCCTTGTGTGTGGCTGGGGGATTCAAGCATAATTAACCGACCGACTTATCTTAGCTATCTAAAGCCAATGCAAAACAGGCAAGTATAAGAATGTAAGCGCTAACCTCCTAGTCCCAATTTACAGATGCAACACGTTATCTAAGTCAGTTTTATATGGGTTCATTTCCATTAATCCTTCCATAATAACTCTTATCATAAATTACCTTACAACAGTACTCAAATGGATATATTTGCGTCCTAAATAAAAATCATCAATGCACATAAAAAAGAGACTTTTGGCAACAGCATTATTTTGCTTTGCTCTCCTGGGTATACAGGCGCAACAGGTAAAATTTACAGAGTATAAATTACCGAACGGTCTTCATGTTATTTTACACCAGGATAAATCTGCCCCCGTGGTTGCAGTTACGGTTTTTTATCACGTAGGTTCCAAGAATGAGCAAGTTGGAAGAACAGGTTTTGCGCATTTTTTTGAGCATCTGCTATTTGAAGGAACAGACAATATTAAGCGTGGTGAATTCTCAAAATATGTTTCCAGCAATGGCGGACAGGACAATGCTACCACTTCGCAGGACAGAACTTTTTATTACGAGGTATTTCCATCTAATCAATTAAAGCTCGGATTATGGCTGGAGAGTGAAAGAATGATGCACCCCGTAATTAATGATATCGGTGTTAAAACACAAAACGAAGTAGTTAAAGAAGAAAAGCGAATGCGTGTGGACAACCAGCCTTATGGCCAAGTGGTTGAACAGACATTTAATAAATTATTTACTAAACATCCTTATCGTTGGCAGCCTATTGGTTCAATGGCAGATCTTGATGCAGCAAAACTTACTGAGTTCCAGGCTTTCTTTAAAAAATATTATGTGCCTAATAATGCAGTGCTAACCATTGCCGGCGACATAGACATTAATGAAACAAAACAATTAGTTGCAGCATATTTTGGTGATATTCCTAAAGGGCCTGCAATAGTACAGCCATCAATTATGGAAGCGCCAATAACAAAAGAAATAATTGATACAGGATATGATGCTAACATTAAAATTCCAATGATTATTGCTTCATATCGCACACCCGGGGTTGCTACCCATGATTCAAAAGTATTGGAACTTATATCTACCTATTTATCGGGAGGTGCAAGTTCTAAACTGTATAAAAAAATGGTTGACGATAAAAAGAATGCGTTACAGGTTGGCGCATTTAATTTTGCACTGGAAGATTACGGAGCATATATTACGTTTGCTCTACCTAATAATAATACGCCTTTACCGGTTCTTTTAAAAGACATTGATGATGAAGTAGCAAAAGTGCAAACAAACCTTATCAGCGAACAGGATTATAAAAAGCTGATGAATAAAGCTGAAAATGACTTTGTTAGCAATAATACATCAATGCTTGGTGTTGCCGGTAATCTTTCTGATGCTTACATCTATAACAAGAATACAAACTATATTAATAATGAACTGAATGATATAAGAAAAATCACACGGGAAGAAATAAGATCTGTAGCCCAAAAATATCTTAATAAAATCCAAAGAGTGGTGGTATATTATTTGCCTAAATCATCTGATCAATAATTCGTGTTAATAAAAAATCGAAAATGAAAAAAATATATATAGCGGCATTAGGAACAATTATAATGATAACTTCCTATGCACAAATAAAAGTAGACAGAACTAAACCACCTGCCGGCGGGCCTGCTCCTGTATTATCAATAGGTGATCCTGTCACCTATAAACTGGCTAACGGTATAACTGTATTGGTAGTTGAAAATCATAAACTGCCAAAAGTATCTTCCACTTATTTTGTTGATTATGGTCCCGTAACAGAAGGCAATAAAGCAGGCGTAATGAGTATTATGGGTAATATGCTTGAAGAAGGAACAACCACTATGAAAAAAGCCCTGTTTGATGAAGCGGTTGATCAAATGGGGGCAAGAGTTAACCTGAATGAGAGTGGCGGAACTACATCGGCATTAACAAGATATTTTGATAAAGCTTTTATGCTGATGGCAGATGCGCTTTTACATCCTGCATTTCCTTCGGAATCATTTGATAAAATAAAGTCGCAGGTGGTAACCGGTTTAAAAGCGGATGAAAAAAATGCAAAAGCTATTTCCGCAAGAGTAGTTAGCGCATTAAATTTTGGAGTTGATCATCCTGCAGGTGAGTTTGAAACAGAACAGACCATTAATAATATTACACTTGATGATATAAAAAAATCTTACGCACAATATATTACACCCTCACGTGGCTTTTTAACTTTTGTTGGTGATATAAAACCGGAACATGCAAAGGAACTTGCTGAAAAGGCTTTTAAAAACTGGAAGGGAAGTTCAATATCGTTAATGAATCCGGCTGATGTTGTAAATCCAGGTAAATCAGAATTAAATTTAATTGATGTTCCCAATGCCGTACAATCAGAAATTACAGTTACTAACCTGGTGAGGATTCCATTAAACAGCCCTGACTATTTTCCTGTGTTATTAGCCAATAATATTTTAGGTGGAAATGCCGATGCAAGATTATTCATGAACCTTAGGGAAAAACGTGGCTACACTTATGGCTCGTATTCAAATATAGGCAGCGGTCGTTTTCAATCTACGTTCAACGCAACAGCTGCGGTTCGTAACGAAAAAGTTGATAGTGCTGTTATTGAAATTTTGCATGAGGTAAATAATATACGCACAAGCAGGGTAAGTGATGAGGAATTAAAAAATGCCAAAGCACTTTATAACGGAAATTTCGCCCTGAGACTTGAAGACCCTGCCCGTATTGCCAGTTTTGCAAGTAATATTATTATTAACGATCTTCCTAAAGATTTTTATAAAACTTACCTTCAAAAAATTAATGCCGTTACTGCAGAAGATGTTCAAAGAGTGGCTCAGAAATATTTCAATTATGATAACACAAGAATTATAGTGGTAGGAAAAGCAGCAACAGTAAAACCTGGTTTATCTAAATTGGGCTACGTAGTAAATATGTACGATAAGTTTGCAAAACCCGTACAGGAAACCTCAACTGCAGCTATGGCCACACCAGCAGGTGTTACAGCAAAAGATATTATTGCAAAATATATAACTGCTATTGGTGGTGCAGATGAACTAAAAAAAATAAACTCCGTTGTAATGGATGGTGCAATGAACATGCAGGGAATGAGCCTGAATGTTACAGAGAAAAAAATGGCACCGAATAAGAAAATGATGGAAATAAATATGAACGGGCAAACTTTTATGCGCCAGGCTTTCAATGGTAGTACAGGTTACCAGGCGCAGATGGGAAACAAGGTACCTATGGAGAATGATGAATTAAATGAAAATAAAAACAGCAAAGGTTTATTTGAACAACTATTTTACAATGATGGATATAAGCTGGAATTGGCAGGTACCGAAAAAGTTGGAAATAATGATGCATATAAAATAAATATCACCGCACCTTCAGGCGGTAAATCAACAGAATACTACGATGCAAAAACCGGTTATCTGGTTAAAACGGAAAAAACAAGTAAGACAAAAGCAGGCGATGTTCAACAATCAATGGAATTTAGCAACTTTAAAAAAGTTGGCAATGTAGTGTTTCCATTTACAAGGTCTATATCAGTTCAATCAGACAAAGGAAGCCAGGATTTTGTTATTGAAATAAAAGAAATCAAGATTAACGAGAGCGTAAAAGCAGACGACTTTAAATAATAGTTTTAAAAAAAGAGCACCATAGCAAAGTGCAAGTAAACTTAGCTGTGGCACTCTCTTTTTTGCTATATTATTTTTGTAATAAAGTTTTCAAATATTTATTCTTTAATTCTCCAATCGGTTTTTAGAGCACTCATTTGTTCTTCAGAAAGTTTCGGCAAATCATAATGCCCCGCTATTTGCTTTTGCCTATAAGCTTCGTACAAAGTAACTGCACAAGCCACTGAAATATTTAACGATCTAATAATGCCAACCTGGGGAATAATAAAATATCCATCAACCAGCTTGGTTATTTCTTCACTCACTCCAAAGGTCTCATTACCAAAAACCAATACAACAGACTCGGTTAAGCTTAATTGATGAAGAGGAGTGGCATCATTACTTAAATACGCTGCATATATTTTTTTATATCTTTTTCTTAAATCGGTAAAGCATTCATCCACGTTTGTGAACTGATGGATAGTGAGCCATTCGGCTGCCGTGGAAGAACTCCTGTAGCCCCATTTTTTATGCGGAGGAATTCTATCATTTAAAATAAAAACATCCTGTATACCAACTGCATCGCAGGTACGCATAACCGCAGAAACATTGTGAGGATCAAAAACATTTTCCAGTACTACCGTAATATCAGGTTGCCTTTTATTGAGTACTGATGTAAGGCGCTGGTGTCGCTCTGGTGTCATATCAATTAAATAATCTTTATAACAAAGTATAAAAGTATTATTTAAATATCAGCGGAATAGTTTATTAAACGTGCTATTTTATTTTTACAAATTTCTGCACATCTCCTTCTCCATCTTTTGTAATAAATTTAATAAGATGAGTACCATTTGCAAGCTTTGAAATATCAACAACAGTATTAAATGAATTTACTTCCTGGCTCATCTCCATTCGCCCTGTGAGATCAATAATTTTTAAACTGGTATAATTGCTATTGGCAATTTGGATAGTGAGTTTGTTTGTTGCAGGGTTAGGATAAATTATCACGGGCATTAGATTATTCCTGTCAAACAGAGCTATTATGTTACTATACAGATACGTGTTATCGGCCAAAGAAAATTTAAGGCGATAATAATTTTCTTTGTTCGGATTTACATCTGAATATGAATATTGCGTTGAAGAGTTATTGCCGGATAAAGGACTTACTGATCCTAAAAACTTCCATGATAAATTATCAGTGCTTCTTTCTATTGTATAATTAATAACTGCAAGCGCCGAGGTGTTTTTCCATTTTAAAAGATTGCTTGTTGCCTGCCTGCTCCCCATTAATAAATTTCCCGGGGACGCAAGTAATCTAAAAAGTAACCAATCTTCTACTTCACCATTATTGATTGTGGCATTATACATTCCGGATGTTAATGGGGTATCAGAAATAATAAGCCTGAAACCTGAATTATATATTCCATATGGTGCATAAACAGGAACATTTATATCGGTAGCTCCGGTAACAACAGCGCTTCCACTGTAAAATGCATCTATTCCACCTGTAAAATTTTTGTTACCATCCCAATCTAACCATAATCCATAATAAACTGTTTTTGCAGCCTGGTTTGCATTAAGCTTTATAACCCAATTATAACTGGCTCCGGGTAAGCCAATAGAAGTTATTAATCCATCTTCTTCGCTGCCATCACCGGTAGCATCAAGGCTATACTTTTGTGTGCACTCTCTGCTTGGCTTGGTTATTCCGGCCCACACTTTGGCAGTTGCTGTATCTTCATAACAAAGCACAGAAGCTGTAGGATATGTATTTGGCATGTCACCATAATCGTACCCCTGTATATATAGCCTATAATCTTCCACTTCTCCGGTAGTTGCAGTGCCATAACAACGTTCATCAACTGACGTTGTTCCTGTATTATCTGCAAGCGCATCTGTCGTTAATCTAAGAAGTATATAAGCATTGCCTGGTGTAAGGTTGGTTC
>JBPCQG010000044.1:0-14086 GCA_050998315.1 Chitinophagaceae bacterium | reverse complement strand
GTATTGAATCACCATCTGCGCTCTTATTACTTCTTATCAGTTTTTCCAAATTAAAGTCCTGTGTTTTGTTTTCCGGTAACCATCCGCTTATTCCATTTAATGGTGCACCCCATAAACCGGGTATCATATAAACAGTGAAGGCTAATGCGCCAATAGCAAAAAATATTCTTGTAACTGATAAATACGGAAGTCCATAATCATTCATCGGTAAATGATCGTCATGTTTAAATTTTAATTTCCCTAAGAGGTAAAGACCAAGCAAACCAAAAAGGATTATCCATAAAGAAAGATAAACTTCACGGTCGAGTAAGCGCCAGTGATAAACCAGATCAGCATTAGACAAAAACTTTAATGCCATTGCCAACTCAATAAAACCAAATGAAACCTTCAATGTATTAAGCCATCCTCCTGATTTAGCGATCTTGTTTAATAAGCCAGGAAAAAATGCAAAGAATGCAAACGGTAATGCAATAGCAATAGAAAAACCAAGAAACCCTACTATAGGGCCAATCCTTTCTTTTTGCTGACTTACATCAACCAATAAATTTCCAATAAAAGGTGCAGTGCATGAAAATGAGACCAGCACTAAAGTAAGAGCCATAAAAAATATTCCCGAAAAACTGTTAATACTTGCTTTAGAATCTATTTTATTTGTCCATGAGGCAGGCAATGTTATTTCAAAAGCTCCAAGAAAGGAAATTCCGAAAACAAGAAATAATAAGAAAACAAAAATATTAAAAACAGCACTACTGGAAATCTGGTATAAGGTATCTCTGCCAAATGCAATGGTAAGCAATAACCCCAGTATCGTAAATATTGCTACAATAGACACAGAATAGAGTGTTGCGTTCTTTATACCATGTGCCCTGGTATTGCTTCTCTTTAAAAAAAATGAAACCGTAACGGGGAACATTGCATATAAACATGGCTGCAATACTGAAATAAAGCCCCACCGCAACCCATCAACAAAAGTACCCCACAAAGATCTGGGTGCAATTTGGATTTGATTTGTTTTAATGGTTTGTGAAAACAGGATGAGAGCAGAAATACAGAAAAAAGCAGTTAGGAAAATTTTTAATCTCTTCATACAAAGCAAGGTAAAAAAAACAGGAATAACAATTGCCATTCCTGTTTTTATAGTTATTATTTTATTTT
Organism: Chitinophagaceae bacterium; assembly: GCA_050998315.1. Taxonomy (GTDB): domain Bacteria; phylum Bacteroidota; class Bacteroidia; order Chitinophagales; family Chitinophagaceae; genus Ginsengibacter. The sequence goes on along the minus strand of JBPCQG010000044.1, from coordinate 12,931 downwards.
CAGTAATTCATTTATTTACTATTTAATTTTCCCTAATCTTACCTATGCTTTACCATCTTAAAGTCGAAGAAAATATGAGTTAGCAGATACAGAATCCAACTATGTGTTCTTGTTATCCGCCTGACAATAGAAATGATCACACAGCCTTATTTCTTATTATTGTAGATACTTCAGCAAATGGTAAAAAAGTTCTTTCTTTTAATAGATATCCATTCCCTTTTTCACAAAAATGAACTTTTAAATTTTCAATGCTGATAGGATTTCCTTCGGGGATATCCGCAATGTTGTTATGCCGGATGTCATGTCCGTCAATGATGATTACCAATCCACTTCCGATAGCTTCCATTTTGTTTCCTTCTGTAATAAGCATCCCTGTATCTTCTCCCAAGCCAATTCCAAGGCATTGAGGATTAGTTGCTATTGCCTGTGCCAACCTGCCAAATCTTCCTCTTTTCTCAAAATGGCTGTCGAAAATCACATCATCCATAAAACCAAGCCCCGTTGTAATTTTTACTTCTCCTTTTAAATGTGCTCTTGTTGCATTACCCTCATATATCATCGTATTACTCATTGCCATTGCACCTGCAGAGGTACCTGCAACAACAAAATTTTCTTCTTCCTCATATCTGTCTAAAGCGATCTGTAAAAGTTCTGTACCACCAAATGTTGCTGAAAGCCTCAATTGATTTCCGCCACTGAACATAACGGCACCGCAATTACGCATGCGTTCAATGTATTCAATATTCATGGCATCTGCACGGTTACGTATCGGCATTATGCCAATATTAGTGCAGCCTATTTTTCCAAAAGCATTTAGGTAATTTTCTCCTACTTCGTAGGGTATCATGGAAGCTGTAGTAATAACTTCCATTCTTTTGTCGGGACCGCCGGCTACTTCAACAATTCTGCGAAGAATTCCTAACTCAAAAAAGTTAAGATTGTTACGGACAAATTCTCCTTTTTCAAGATCTACGCCTTTATCTTCTGCGCCACCTATTGCAAAAAGTTTACCCAGAGGGTGCTGCATGAATATACTTTTCGTGAAAACAGCAATGCTTCCTCTCTCTTATAAGTTTATGACATTCACTGCTGTTCAAAAAAATTGTTATACAAATGTAACGGAATTGAATAAAAAATAATTGCATTACATGCGGTTTTTTAGATAGTTAATTTTTGCTATCTTGAAATTTTTGAAAGAATACAATTAATAATATCACAAAATATAAATATGAAAATCCTGGAAATAAAAATTTTAAGAGGTCCTAATTATTGGAGTGTGAGAAGACCAAAGCTGATACAGATGAAATTAGACCTGGAAGAAATGGAGGAGATACCTTCCAACAAAATTCCAGGTTTTAAAGAAAACTTAGAAAAACTTTTACCGGGTTTGTACGAACATAGGTGCAGTGAAGGCGTTTCGGGTGGCTTTCTCTCACGTGTCGCAGAAGGAACATGGATGGGGCACATCATTGAACATGTAGCATTGGAATTGGAAACACTTGCAGGGATGGATATGGGTTTTGGAAGAACAAGAACCACAGGAAAAACAGGGGAATATTATGTTGTGTTCGATTATATGGAAGAAGAAGCAGGCGTTTATGCTGCAAAAGCTGCCTACAATTTAGTTAACAGTTTAGTTGGCAATAGTGAATATAATCTTGCAGAAGATGTACAAAAATTAAGAGAGATAAGGGAACAAACAAGGTTAGGTCCATCTACTGCAAATATTGTAGAAGAGGCACAGAAAAGAGGCATTCCTTATATAAGATTAAATAATCAAAGCCTTATACAGCTTGGTTATGGAATTAATCAAAAAAGATTTAGAGCAACAATTGCAGGCTCCACTTCCTGTATTGCGGTTGACATTGCCGGCGATAAAGAAGAAACAAAAAACTTATTGGGTGCAGCAGAAATCCCGGTACCAAAAGGCAGAATAGTTTACTATAATGATACTGCGCAGGATGCTGTTGATGCAGTTGGTTTTCCATGTGTGATTAAGCCAATCAATGGTAATCACGGAAAAGGAATAACAACTAACATCATAAATATCGAACAGGCAGAAAAAGCTTTGGCAGCAGCCCGTGTGTATGGTCGCAGTGTTATCTGTGAAAAATATATTTCAGGTTTTGATTTCAGAGTGCTTGTTATCAATTATAAATTTATTTGTGCGGCATTGCGAACACCGGCTTCCGTTACCGGGGATGGAGAACATTCTATTCAATGGCTGGTAGATGAAACAAACAAAGACTCACGCAGAGGATATGGACACGAAAAAGTTTTAACGCAAATAAAGGTTGACAGCTTCACGCAAAAAATGCTGGACGATAAGGGATTTACTTTAGAAACCATTCCGGCAAAAGAAGAATTGGTATTATTAAAACCAACAGCGAATCTTTCAACAGGAGGAACTTCTACTGATGTAACTGATGAGGTTCATCCTGTAAATATATTTTTAGCAGAACGCATTGCAAAGATCATCGGTCTCGACATTTGCGGTATAGATATTATGGCAACTGATCTTAAAACATCTTTATTTGAAAATGGAGGTGCAGTGTTGGAAGTCAATGCGGCTCCGGGTTTCAGGATGCATGTAGAACCATCAGAAGGCATAGCAAGAAATGTTGCAGAGCATGTTGTGGATATGATGTATCCCAATCGTACAAATGGAAGAATACCTATAATAGCTATTACTGGAACAAATGGTAAAACTACTACCAGCCGCCTAACGGCACACATTTGTAAAACTGCAGGATACAAGGTTGGTTTTACAACTTCAGATGGTGTATATATTCAACACCAGATGATGATGAAAGGTGATTGCACGGGACCGAGAAGTGCAGAATTTGTTTTAAAGGATCCTACTGTTGATATGGCAGTATTAGAATCTGCAAGGGGTGGAATTTTAAAGAACGGTTTGGCATTTTCTCATTGTGATATAGCTATCGTAACCAATGTTACTGCAGACCACATTGGTTTGAGCGGCATCCAAAATCTTGACCAGATGGCACAGGTAAAAGCTGTATTACCCGAAACTGTTTTTAAGCATGGCTATGCAATTTTAAATGCTGAAGACGACCGTGTGTTTGCAATGAGAAAAGGACTTAATTGCAACATTGCACTGTTTAGCATGGATGAAAATAATAAACGAATAAAAAAACATTGCGCCAATGGGGGGATTGCAGCTGTTTTTGAGACTGGATATGTAACAATTATGAAAGGCACATGGAAAATAAGAATAGAAAAAGTAAATAATATTCCTATCACCTATGGTGGCAAGGCAACCCATAATATCATGAATACTTTGCCTTCAATAATTGCCTGTTATCTTTTTAAAAATATAAAAGTAGAAGACATACGCACAGCATTACACACTTTCATTCCTTCTGAAACCCAAACGCCGGGAAGATTAAACTTATTCCAGTTTAAAAACTTTAAATTCCTTATAGACTTTGCACACAACCCTGCTGGCCTAACTTTATTATGTGATTTTGTGAACCGGCTCGGCAGCACTTATAAGGTTGGGATTATAAGCGGAACCGGTGACAGAAGAGATGATGATATAAGAGAAATAGGGAGAATTTCCGCCAAAAATTTTGATGAAATAATTATCCGGCAGGATAAGAACCTGAGAGGACGAACTGCAGATGAAATAGTGAATCTTTTAGTGGAGGGAATTAATGAAAGCAAAACCAGCGATCTTCCTGTAACTATTTTGCACAAAGAAAAAGAAGCCATTCTTCACGCATATAAAAATGTTAAGCCAGGCGCTATTATTACTATTATGTGTGACGTAATTCCCGATGCCCTTGATTTTATTAAGCAGCTAAAGGAAGAAGAAGATAAGAGTACTTAATTTTTCTTTGAAATAATTTCCAACCAAACATCGAAATTATTCGTAAGTCCGAAAGTTGTCAGGCCATAGCCTGTAGCTTGCTATCCATATAATAATCTTAACAACTTAAACAATCAACATGAACAAATCATTAACCCTTACAGCTATTGCGTTCTTTATTTGCGCAATTCGTTAACAACATTGCCTTCGTGCAACTCTGAAAATAAAAGTAGCAGTGACAGTACTTCAATAAAAACAGACAGTGCTGATGCTAAAGCATTAAACCCTAAAGGACCGAAGCCGGAATGGGCACCGAATATTACGGCTGAAATGCAGGCAGTGATTGAAAAATTAGAAAGTTTCGGCACTCCTCCTCTTACTACATTAACTCCCAAGGAAGCTCGGACAAAACCTTCCCCTGCAGATGCGGCAATGGGCGTAATAAAAGATAATAATATACCTATGCCGCCACCTCAGTGTGACACTTCCGGAAAAGATATACCGGTTAGTGGCGGCACTATCCACCTAAGAATTTATACACCAAAAACAAGTATGGACTCTTTCCCTGTTATTGTTTATTATCATGGAGGTGGATGGGTAATCGCAGATCTCAATACATATGATGCATCTGCTAAAGCGATGTCGGAGCAGACAGGTGCCATAGTAGTTTCAGTGGCTTACAGACAAGGCCCGGAGTTTAAATTTCCTACGGCTCACAACGATTCGTATGCAGCCTATCAATGGGTTTTAAAAAATGCGGCTTCCATAAAAGGTACTAGCAGTAAAATTGCATTAGTTGGCGAAAGTGCCGGTGGCAATCTTGCAGCGGCAGTAAGTATGATGGCAAGAGACAATCATGTTGCAATACCTGTTTACCAGGTACTTGTATATCCTATAGCAGGCAACGACCTTAATACTGATTCTTATAAAAAGAATGAAAATGCAAAACCATTGAACAAAGGACTGATGCAATGGTTTTTTGACAACTATCTTCCCAACCCTGCTGCCGGCAATGATTCTAAAATTTCTTTGGTAAAAGCCAATTTAAAAGGGATGCCTGCTACTACAATTATTACTGCAGAATATGATGTATTGCAAAGTGAAGGCAGTATGCTTGCAGCTGAATTAAAAAAAGCGGGAGTGAATATTAATTACAAGAATTACAATGGTGTAACACATGAATTTTTTGGTATGGCTGCCGTAATTCCTGAAGCAAAGCAGGCACAGGCTTTAGCTGCTGATGATTTAAAAAGCGCTTTCAAATAAAATTTATTTATAAATACTAAGGCTGTCTTTTATGGGCAGCCTTTTTTATTTCTATAAGCTTTTGATTCTCGTTTTGCAAACTTCTCCTATACCCTTATTTTTGCAAATCATTTTTGTCCCATAGTATAAAGGTAGTACGACAGATTTTGATTCTGTTTGTCGAGGTTCGAATCCTCGTGGGACAACACGTTAAAGTGAATACTTACCAATTTAAACATTCCTGCATAGTCCTTTGCTTCAATTTAAATATGCTGTTTATTTTTACAATTCAATGTGGGCATATGAGCAATATAACCGGAAAATATATAATAATAATTGGATTGATAATAATTGTTGTAGGTGTAATAATTTTTTTTTTCCATAACAAATTAAATTGGGTAGGAAAACTGCCAGGTGATATAAGAATGAAAAGGAGAATTTTAAATTCTATTTCCCCATAACCACGATGGTGCTTCTAAGCTTAGCAATAACGTTGATTGTAAGTCTCATTAAAAGATTCATGTAAAACAATATCGGGCAATTCTTAATACCTTGCAATAATAAAAATTGCCTTGTTATGCCTTTAAGCCAAAGACCGCTGACAAAAATAATGATCAAAAAGCTCCGCGACTGCCATGATAAACAATCTAATAGTAATGGTAATCCATGTTTACAGGAAGACCTAAAAGGTTCGCTTGCGGCTTTATATAAAAGAGGACTTGTAGATACTAAAATCCAGGATATAAAAGGAAAGCGTCTGCTCTGTATAGTTGTTACAGAAGCAGGTACAAATTATTTAACAAGTTTGGATAGGCAGTAGGAGGAGTTCTCTCTATGTTCGTTTGGATAATTCATAGTTTCATCCCTTCAGTGACACATTTTTACAAGAAATAGTTCAGTTATCATTAATTAAAATCTAAATTAAACCCTTACCTTTGCTGCCCGATTTAGAAAATTATCTATTAACTAAAATAAGGTAAATGCAGAATTACGAATTGATGGTGATTTTTACCCCAGTGCTTTCTGAGGAGGACTATCGGTCTGCCCAGAAAAAATTCGCTTCCCTCGTTACTGATAACGGTGGTGAGGTTTTGCACGATAATCCATGGGGACTAAAATCACTGGCGTATCCCATACAGAAAAAAACCACTGGTTTATACTGGGTAATGGAATATACAGCGCCATCCGACTTCAATGAGAAGCTGAAAACTCACCTTCTGCGTGACGAATCAGTACTCCGTCACATGTTTACTGCCCTCGACAAATACGCCGTTGAGTACAATACTAAAAAGAGAGGTGGCGTACGTTCAACATCTGAAAAAGCGGAGGTAACTCATGGCTAAACCAAACGAGATAAAGTATCTCACAGCTATTAAAGCTGAAAAGCGCCCAAAAAAATATTGCCGATTTAAAAAAATGGGCATCCGTTATATTGATTACAAGGATGGAGATTTTTTGAAAAAGTTTTTGAATGAGCAGGGGAAATTATTGCCGCGCCGCCTTACTGGAAACTCTTTGAAGTTTCAGCGTAAAGTAGGTGATGCCGTGAAAAAAGCCCGTCAAATGGCAATATTGCCATATGTAACTGATTTATTAAAATAAGACCCCTCATCCCCGCCCCTTTTGTACTTGGTAGCTATCGGGAAAATAGGCACAACGAAGGAGGAGACAGGTTACAAAAATATTTTTATGCAGGTAATATTAATTCAAGATGTAAATAATTTAGGCGGCGCTAATGAACTGGTAAATGTAAAAAATGGTTATGCCCGTAATTACTTAATCCCTTCCAAACTTGCTGTAGAAGCTAGTCCAAGTAATCGTAAACAGTTAGAAGAGAAGCAAAAACAATTAGTTAAAAAGGAAGAAAAGTTATTAGCCGAGTTAAATAGTGTAATAAGCGTTTTACAATCTTCCCCAATAAAAATCGGTGCAAAAACGGGTACAACGAATAAGATATTTGGTAGAGTCACCTCTGTACAAATTGCCCGTGCAATTAAGGAGCAAAAAGGTTATGAGATTGACCGTAGGCGTATAACCATTGTAGATGATGTAAAAGAATTAGGCAATTATAAAGCTAAGATTGATTTTGGAAAAGGGCAGGAGATTGACGTTGATTTTGAAGTGACAGCAGAATGACTTTTCATACAACTTTTATAGCCCCCTTCAAAATGTTCTGGAAGGGTTTTTTTTTGATTTAATCTTACGTTAATCGTGATAAAAAATTCATTTGAAAATAAAATATCTTTTTTCTCCGAATTGCAATAAATCTGTATATCTTTAATGTCGCATTAATGAATTTAGTGTGTTTCTTTTTGGCTGACGTTCCCCAAGAGTCCTCAGTTCATTGTAGCTGCTAATTCATTTAATTGTTTTATTTAAATTTTAAAAAAGTTTTACAATGAACATTTACGTAGGAAATCTCAGTTGGCAAATGACCGACGACGATTTAAGCAACTTATTTACAGAGCATGGCACTGTTACAAGTGCAAAAATTCTTAAAGAAAAAAATACCGGCAGCAGCAAAGGTTTCGGTTTTGTTGAAATGGAAGATGATGAAGCTGCAAAAGCGGCAATTGCAGCATTGAACGAAAGTGAAGTACAGGGTCGCAAATTGATTGTAAATGAATCTCAACCTCGTCCTGAGGGCGGTGGAGGTGGTGGTTACAAAAAGAGTGGCGGCGGCGGTTACGGTGGTGGTGGAAGAAGCAGCGGCGGTGGATACGGTGGCGGTGGAAGAAGCAGTGGTGGCGGATATGGCGGCGGAGGCGGCGGTAGAAGCAGCGGAGGTGGTGGCGGTTACGGTGGTGGAAGAAGTAGCGGCGGCGGCGGGAGAAGTGGTAACGGTGGTGGTGGTGGATATAATAAAGACTATTAAGATCGCTCAAAATATTTTGTTCAAAAAAAATCCTTTCCAAAAGTGGAAAGGATTTTTTTTTGAACTCACATTTCCTAATCATGATCCGGAAGATCAAAAAGATTATCAGGAAGAAAAGACACGACCTGGACAGACTTTTAATAATTTCATTACTATAAATCTATCCAAATTATGGTTCAGGCATTTACATGCGGTTAATTTCTATATTTGCAAAAAAATCTATAATGGCTGAAAAGATTAAAGTTCGTAATCCTGTGGTAGAATTAGATGGAGATGAAATGACAAGGATCATCTGGAAATTTATTAAAGAAAAACTTATTCTTCCTTACACAGAAGTTGATATAAAATATTTTGATCTTGGTATTGAATATCGCGATGAGACCAATGACCAGGTAACAATTGATGCAGCCAATGCGATTAAAGAATATGGTGTTGGTATTAAGTGTGCTACTATTACTCCGGACGAAGCACGAGTTAAGGAATTTAACCTTAAGCAAATGTGGAAGAGTCCAAATGGTACTATCCGAAATATTTTAGATGGTACTGTATTTCGTGAGCCAATAGTTATGCAAAATGTTCCGCGTTTGGTAACTAATTGGACAGCACCCATAATTGTTGGACGACATGCATTTGGCGATCAATACCGTGCAACCGATACCGTTATAAAAGGAAAGGGGAAATTAACTATGACTTTTACCCCAGATGGCGGTGGAGAACCGCAAATATTTGAGGTGTATAATTTTAAAGGTGATGGGGTAGCATTAAGTATGTATAACACGGATGAGAGTATTACAGGTTTTGCAAGAAGTTGTTTTAATATGGCCCTCGGCAAAAAATGGCCATTATATCTTTCAACAAAAAATACAATATTAAAAAAATATGATGGAAGATTTAAAGATATTTTCCAGGAGATATTTGAAAAAGAATTTAAAGAAAATTTTGCTGCCGCAGGAATTGTATATGAACACAGACTGATAGATGATATGGTAGCGAGCGCATTAAAATGGAATGGAAATTTTGTTTGGGCATGTAAAAACTATGATGGTGATGTGCAGAGTGACACCGTTGCTCAGGGATTCGGTTCTCTTGGATTAATGACATCTGTTTTAATTACACCCGATGGAAAAACAATGGAAGCAGAAGCAGCGCATGGCACAGTAACCCGGCACTATAGGGAGCACCAGGCAGGAAAGCCAACATCTACAAACCCGATAGCTTCCATTTTTGCGTGGACAAGAGGTTTGGCATTTCGTGGCAAGCTTGATAACAATCAACCCTTGATTGATTTTTGCAATGCGCTGGAAAAAATTTGTATTGAAACTGTTGAAAGTGGAAAAATGACAAAAGACCTTGCCGTGGCTGTTCATGGAAGTAAAGTTACTCATGGAACTCATTATTTATACACTGAAGAATTTTTAGACGCACTTGATGAAAATCTAAATAAAAAATTGCAATAAGAAGTGCAGACTCTTTTGGATAAAAGTTTTTATTAGAAATTACAGAATTGGAATATCAAAAATCATCATGAAATAATCTTAGAAGATTTTACCGCAAAGGATAACTATCAATAACATATCGTGGTTTGGAAATTGGATTATAGCTAACATTAGAAATTATAAATGTCTCCGAAGAAGCATTTCTGTAAAAAGTGAAGAAGGAAAGGAAACAAACTTTACATTTACACTTCCAATCTTTTCTGAAAAATAAAAATTATGTCAAAAATTTTAGTTGTAGACGATGATCTGGATATTTTAGTAGTGATGGAAATATTACTTACTATGAAAGGTTTTGAAGTGGAAGTAACCGCAAAATGGGAGAATACTTTTGAAAAAGTTGAGACGTTTAAGCCAGAGCTGATTTTATTAGATGTTCTTATTTCAGGTAATGATGGAAGAACAATTTGCAAACAGCTAAAGGCTCAGGATAGTACCCGGCATATACCTATAATAATGTTCTCAGCACATCCCAGTGCTGCTGCAACTATTGCTGATTATGGAGCTAATGATTTTATTGCAAAACCATTTGATGTAAATGACCTCCTTGCAAAAGTGAATTCTCAATTAGCATTAAAAAATTAATACACATCTGTATAAAAAAAATAGCCACAATAAAGCGGCTACCTATTACTAATTCTTTATGAGGACTTAATCTTTATTACTATTACCCCGCAGGAGAGCCACCAGCAAGAAGAAAAACACGGCGCCGCCAACAATCCATACCCATGTTTGGGCATACCAGTCTCCCCCCCCTTTATCTGTTGAAATATCTACATCAACTTTTTTATCCTGCGCAAATGAAATGGTTTGCAAAACGCAAAGCATTAAAATTGCCACAAAACTTTTAAAAGCAATCGAAAATTGTTTAAAACTTTTCATACATGTTTTGTTTAGTTGTTAGAAAATTATTGCTTAATTATTTGAGCTAAAATATAAAAAAAATTATATATGCCCAATTTTGTGTATTTAACCAACAACCGAGCCAGAGTAAATAGATCCAGAGTAAATAGATATTGACAATATTTTATACATAAATAATGTATTTGGCAAATTTTGTAACATACAACCATTATTTATTTTGGAATAAATTTTTTTGTCTCCCTTATATTTGTTGCATGTTATCTGTAAGCAACCGCGGCAAATTAATGCCGCCATCTCCCATCAGGAAATTAGTATCATATGCCGAAGCTGCAAAAAAAAAAGGCATAAAAGTTTATCACTTAAATATTGGTCAGCCGGATATTGAAACACCTGCGCAGATACTTGATGCAGTAAGGCATTCTGATTTTAAAGTGTTGGAATATAGCCATAGTGCAGGTAATGAAAGCTATAGAAAAAAACTGGTTCAATATTACGATAGAGTAGGGATACATGTAGATTCCAGTCAAATCATAATTACTACTGGCGGAAGTGAAGCAATTTTATTTGGTTTCATGAGCTGTCTTGATGCAGGTGATGAAGTAATAATTCCTGAACCTTTTTATGCAAATTATAATGGGTTTGCTGTAGCTGCTGATCTAATTGTAAAACCAATAACATCTAAAATTGAAACGGGTTTTGCATTACCCCCAATGGAGGATTTTGAAAAAGCTATTACGCAAAAAACAAAAGCTATTGTTATTTGCAATCCCAATAATCCAACGGGTTATTTGTACAGTAAAAACGAAATGGAAACACTTAAAGAGATTGTTATAAAGTACAATTTATATTTGTTTGCTGATGAAGCATATCGTGAATTTTGTTACGGTGGAGAACATTTTAGTGCAATGCATTTAACCGGAGTTGACGATCATGTAGTATTGATGGATACAATAAGCAAAAGATACAGCGCCTGCGGCGGAAGAATTGGTGCGTTGGTCACCAAAAATAAAGAAGTATTACAATCAGTAATGAAATTTGCACAAGCCAGGCTGAGCCCTCCCGGCTTTGGACAGATTTTAGGTGAAGCTGCAGTAGATCTTCCGGCAAATTATTTTGAAAAAACAAAAAGCGAGTACCAATTAAGAAGAGACACAATTGTAAAAAGATTAAATAATATTCCCGGTGTATTTTGCCCTAATCCCGGTGGTGCATTTTATGCAATGGCGAAATTGCCGGTAGATGACGCAGACTTTTTCTGCCAATGGTTATTAGAAAGTTTTTCACACAAGAATGAAACCGTGATGCTTGCCCCTGCAAGCGGGTTTTATGGAACAAAGTGTTTAGGAAAAAACGAAGTAAGATTAGCTTATGTGCTTAATGTTGATTCCATTAATGCTGCAATGGATTGCCTGCAAAAGGCGTTAGAAGAATATTCGGGAAAAACAATTTCTTAGAGCATTTATCTCTTGAAACTTTTATTCAATGCCTTATCTTTGCCGCCCAAAATGGCGTGGTAGCTCAGCTGGTTAGAGCATCGGATTCATAACCCGAAGGTCGGCAGTTCAAGTCTGCTCCACGCTACTAAAGCCTGCATTCTGATTATCAGTTATTCAGGCTTTTTTATTATACTCATTTTACCATAGTCGTTAAATCAATAATTACCTCATTTCACTTCTTCTTTAGATTAACATTGTAATAAATGAATTCTTAATGAAATAACAAATAACTATTTTTCAGTAGATTACCAAAAAATAAAATATTAGCTTCTTATACCCATGTACAATAAATGATTTCCTCACCTTTTATTTGCTGCTTCAGTTATTTTATTATTCATTAACCCACTTTCCCATTATATTTTTCATTTGTTTTTTCTAAAACCGCATTTAATTTTTCAGCCAGTTGGGCGGCAGCAGGATTGCGCATTATATTCAAATGATCGCCTTCAATCGTGATGTTTTCTATCTCTCCCATGAAGGTTTCTGACCAACCCATATTACAATTATCGTAAAATTCGTAAGTATCACTTGCCTTAACCAAAACCACTTTTCCGGAATAGGTTTTTTTGTCCACTCCATTGTCATTATATTTTCCAATTAACTTGTCATAAATAAATTGAGATACGTTCACTATTTCTCCTACAATAAGTTTTCCTTTCTCTTTATAAGAGTTAGTTTCTCGTAACGTGTTAAAAAAATATTTAATTTTTGGACCGAGAAATTTTGGTGATAGTCGCGATCGTAATGCTTGAGAAGAATAGTACTCTATTAAAATTAAAAGGGGTACTTCCTCACCTTGCGATACCAGCCTCTGTGCCATTTCTACTGCAATATCGCCCCATTTGCAAAATCCGGCTAAGCAATAGGGGCCATGAGGATAAATCTTTTTTATTTCACTAATGTAGTGAGCAGCAATTTCGTCCTTTGTTTCATACGGCGACCGCTCTATGGAATAAAAGGGCTGGTGTTTACCTATATATTCACCAACTTTTGAATAAAGTAAAAACTCTGTGAAGGCAAACAACGGAATATTAGTACCCTTTGGTTGAATGGGGATAATATATTTACCTTCACCTGCAGCATTTATTAGTTTTAGCGAAGTAGTTAGAAAGGTTGATTGCTGCTC
>JBPCQG010000379.1:0-2717 GCA_050998315.1 Chitinophagaceae bacterium | reverse complement strand
TCTAAATCTTCTGTATATCCTGTTCTAACTCCTGCATTTATTGCAGGGCTATTTTTCCTCAGCCTGAAATTTTTATTTTTAAAATCTATGAACAACGGGTCAGCTACTTTATCACCTTTGCCTGCTGCAATACCAATTGGATCATCATTCCCGGGTGAAAAATATAAATTATGATCATGCACCTGTTCTCCTATTCTTGTTCGTTTATGACCTACCGGTTTTATGTAAGTACCGAAAACTTTAATGTCGCTTGCCAAAACAAATATGTTATTTTTAACAGTTAAAAAAGTTGAGTCGCGGTTAAAGGTCCAGAAGATATAGCGGTCAACATTAGGTTCACGGGTTCTGATAACAGTGTTGTTGAACACCAGAATATTTTTCATTGAACCTCCACCGATGAATTGATTCCTGTCGTCGCTTAAGTTATAAGCCACTGTTATACTATCAACTTTCCTTCCGGCCAATTCTAAAAAGCCATGATTGTTGGTGGATGTGTTGTGATGGATGTTGACGTTTCTTCCATCAAATGCATCATCCACTCCATCCAGTTCTACCACACCACCATCTGATCCGTAAGGGCCGGCGTAAGAACCATAATTCATGATCTTGTTCCATGATATTTCATTGTATGGAGTAACGATCATTATAGCAATTGGACCCCACGAATGTGCCATGCTATCATAAGCATCGTGAAAATAATTGCGGGTGATAAGATTGTGTTTGCCTTTAATTTTTACACCAACAGGAGAATTATAAAATTCGCAATTGCGAACAATGTTATGATGTGTACCCAAAGCCAGATAAATAGCTCCCATCTTTTGTACATTTTTATTTTTATGATCGGAGTTGGGAGGTTTGGTATTATCATGAAAATATAAGCCATCAATAATAATATAACTTCCTTTTATGTGAAAAACATTGCCATTAATAACATTCCAATCAGGGTTGGAGAAGGAAGGATCTCTACCTGCTCCATATTGGATAAAAATCGGCTGTAGTTTAGCCCTGTCTGTTTTTAAAATAACATCTGCATCTACACTATAACTTGAAAATACGATTGGTTTTTCCATAGTACCCGAGTTAGTGAAAGTAAATCCGCCTTTGTATTCTGATCCTTTTGCAAATAAGATACTATCGCCAGGTTTAAAAATATTTTTCTCAAGATTTTTTAAGCTTTTCCAAACAGCATCTTTTGTTATACCTGAATTATTATCATCACCAACACGGCTGTTGATATAATATGTTGTGGCATTTACATTATTGCATATAACGAACCACAGAACGCATAAAAACATTTTACAAAAAGAAGATAGGCTAAACATAATGAATAAATTTTTTCATTTTTACTTCTTAAGAATTATAGGATAAGGTATATCGTACCCCTTTACCGCATACCATACAATTTTATTCAGATCATGATCGCCGGCTTCATCCGCTTCTTCAAAATTCATATTCATTGATTTTTTTGCCCAATACAATTGTTTGCCTTGGAGCGATGATAATTTGGGGTTCATCTGATCGAGCGGAATTTGATTTGGCAATGCTTTATACGGGGTGAAGTTTGGTTTATCGGTGAAGCAATCCGTCATTGGTTTGGCAACCAAATCGAATTGGCTCATTGGTGGCAATCCTAATATTAATTCGATGGTTCGCAGTACACTGTTTTGATTATAATGCGTGCTGATAACTTCACCCCGCTTAGTGTACGGACTTATGCATAAAGCCACGGTACGTTTCCCATCAACATGATCGAGACCCGATTGAGGATCATCCTGTATAACAAAGATGGCAGTCTCTTTCCAGAACTTGCTTTTGCTTACGGCTTCTATAATCTGCCCCAAAGCAAGATCGTTATCAGCAACTGCTGCAGCGGGTGTTGGGTAACCTTCGTTCACTCCAACTGTATGATCGTTTGGCAGCAGCATCATCATAAAGTTGGGAAGCTCTCCTTTTGCTTCGTAAGCGTTTAATTCGTTTATAAATATACGTGTACGAAGCACATCAGGTATCCTTCCTGTAAAGCCCGGAAACGTTGGACAGTTATAAGGCGCCAATGTATGCAGCTTCGACTTTGCTATGATCTTTACACTGCTTGTATTATTCTTATACTCTTCATACATCGTGCTCCACTTTACATTTTTAGGCTCCGTGTCCTCATCAACAAATTCGCCATAGTTGCGAAAGCTTAAACCTTTTTCTAAAACCTTGTCCCATATAAAACCTGAAGATGCAAAGGCTAACGGATCATCTCCACGATAAGGATAACTGCGAATAAATCCACCAAAACTTTTCTCTATATAATCTGTAACGTATCCCTCGTTCGTCCATTGATGTCCGTCGGCACTCAGTACACCATTGCAATAAGTATTATCGAGCAACACAAAATTTTCGGCAAGTGCATGGTGATTGGGTGTAACATTTCTTCCAAACTGACAAAGCGAACTATCGCCATTTCCCTGCTTTAAGCCACCAAATACCTGGTCGTAAGTTTTGTTTTCTTTGATGATATACAACACATGTTTAAAGACAGATTTTTCGCCGGGCTTTGTCGGCACAGGTACTATTTTCTCTTTTACTTTTTCAAGATGCATGGCTTGAGTTATTCTCGGCAAACGCATATTGGTAGCAGCTTTCACCGTATAATCTTCCAAAACATTTTTAGAAGGAACAGGAATAAATGAAACCGAACCAAGATGATTATTTGATCTGTAACCACC
>JBPCQG010000376.1:0-2555 GCA_050998315.1 Chitinophagaceae bacterium | reverse complement strand
CGGTTCTCACTTCTTATTTTTAAACCTTTGCTTTCGCCTTTGTTACTGATCTCTATATAAAAGCCATCCATTAATGTTATAGCTCTTTCTCTTGGTCTACCTGTTCTCATTATTATTGTTTTAAAATTTTATGCATTGATGGCGTTCTAAAACCTCTATTCTATTTATTGCCATTGATTGTAGGTAAAGATAATGCAAAGCGGCTAATTATCGTTAATTTAACTCAATGCTGCTTTCACTTGATATTTTTTTAACTTTTGTTCATCTTATTATCATTGGTTTCAACCTTTTTGGATGGATATGGCCGGCTACCCGCAAAATGCATTTTATATGTGTACTGGCTACAGCCTCATCATGGTTTTTATTGGGGCTTTGGTTTGGAGTTGGATATTGCCCGGTAACTGACTGGCAATGGCGGATCAAAGAAAAACTTGGAGAGCATAACTTGCCTGCCTCATTTATAAAATATTATGCAGATAAAATAATAGGAAAAAACATTTCTTCTTCATTTATTGATCTGGTGACAGCTATCTGTTTTGCCGTGGCAGCATTACTTTCCATATATGTAAATTTTATTAAGAAAAACAGAAAATAATTTTTACCGTTATTACTTTGGACATGTTTTCTATGCGAATTCATTTTGCAAAGTTGTCAAAATCTTTTTCTTGTATTTTTGTCTTCCTTAAATTTTATACAATGAATTTTAAACTAATACTTATGAGCATAATATCTGGCTCTATAGCCGCTGTTTCATGTAATGATCAAAGCAGCAAAACCCAAACAAGTACCCAAAAGGATTCTGCTTCTGCAGTTGTAACCCTAAAAGAAGATCAGGTAAGCTATACTTTAGACGGCAAAACCTTTAAAGGCTACGTTGTTTATGATTCCGGTAAACAGGACAAACGACCCGGAGTATTGGTTGTACATGAATGGTGGGGATTGAATGATTATTCCCGCAGCAGAGCAAAACAACTGGCACAACTTGGTTACATTGCTATGGCTGTAGATATGTTTGGAGATGGTAAAACCGGCGATGATCCAAAAGCTGCGGAGGAACTTGCAACCCCATTCTACAAAGATCCTACATTAGCAAAAACAAGATTAGATGCAGCATTGAATAAATTAAAAGAATATTCACAGGTTGATGCTGCAAACATTGCAGCTATTGGTTATTGCTTTGGTGGTTTTGTTGTGTTAAATGCTGTAAAACTTGGCGCCGATCTGAAAGGGGTGGTAAGTTTTCATGGTGGACTTGGCGGCGTACCGGTAAAGAAAGAATTAATTAAAGCTAATATACTTATTTGCCATGGTGAAGCAGATGATTTTGTAAATAAAGAAGTAGCACCTTTTAAAAAATCAATGGACTCTGCAGCGGTTGAGTATACATTTAAAAGTTATCCAAAAGCAACGCACGCCTTCACAAATCCAAACGCTACAGAAAAGGGTAAAAAATTCAATATGCCTATTGAATATAATGAGGCTGCAGATAAATCTTCGTGGAATGATATGAAAGATTTTTTTGTAAAAATATTTTGGAAATAAGAGATTCTAACGTTTATGGTTAATTCTTTATTTTGTACAGCAAATATTCCTTAGATGAAAAGAGAACTCTCTTCCTGGTATAGCCCATCCCTTTCCCAGGATATGCCTGTCGCAGTTTATGGCGATTATGGTTTTGCGTTATTGTTAGTTCCTACAGCAGCAGCGGATTACTTAGAGTATGAACGCTTTCAGTTAATAGATTCCCTGCAACCATTTATTGATGCAGGAAAAGTGAAAGTATTTTCTATCAACAGTATTAATAATGAAAGCTGGCTTAATAACAATATGATACCTGAGCATAAAGGTATCCGCCATAACCAGTTTAATAAGTATGTGTTTGATGAGGTGATTCCGTTTATAAAAACCAATACATCTAATGAAACGGATATAATAATTTCAGGAGCTTCCTTCGGGGCTTTGCACAGCATGAATTTATTGTTAAAACGCCCTGATCTCATCAATGGGACTATCGCTATGAGTGGTGTGTACGATCTTTCAGAATACACTAAAGGCTTTTGGGACGATCAGGTTTATTTTAATTCTCCCCAACATTATATTCCTAATCTCACTGACGAAAATATTTTAAATACTATACGCAGAAGCAATCACATCCACATCCTTAGTGGAAGTGGTTCCTATGAAGATCCTGATGCATCCCGCAAATTTGCAGGTATTCTGGATAGCAAAGGCATAAATTATGAATTAGATATTTGGGGAGAAGATATGAAACATGACTGGCCTACCTGGCGGGCTATGCTTCCGCATTATTTAGGTACAAGATTTTAAGATTAAAGCATTAAAGTGTAGGTGTATTAGAGGCCTTGACACTCATCTATTTGTTACATTTGCCCGATGGAAAAAAAATTGTTTTTGCTGGATGCGATGGCGCTTATCTTCAGAGCTTATTATGCCCTTATCCGGAATCCCATCGTTACTTCAAAAGGAAAAAATACTAATGCCCAATTAGGGTTCACCAATACATTATATGAGCTTATCACAAAAGAAAAACCCAC
>JBPCQG010000357.1:0-10058 GCA_050998315.1 Chitinophagaceae bacterium | reverse complement strand
ATCTTTCCATCTTTGGTTTCATAAACGCAAAGCTCCGTCATATCCATATGCCCTTGTCCCTTCATGGTAACATCCATTTTCATTGTGCATGCAAAAGAATTGGAACCAATTAACGGATCAGAAACAGTAATACCGTGCATTTCCTCAACCATTGAGTTCCATTTTTTCCCCTTTTCTTTTATTGCCGGCAAGCCTTTTGTTTCTTTTTCAAATTCAGGGGTTGCATAAGGTTCAATACTCATAGCACCTTCTGCAAATAATTCTGATTGGGCTGCTTCAAAATCGCCTTTTCGGCAAAGTTCAATAAGGCGGTTTGCGACTTCCTGCGTTGTCATAATGATAAATTTTTTACTAAGCTAATAATATTTTTTTATTAATTTAAGAAGCAGTTGAATCGTAACAATAGCTTAATCTTAATATATTTATTTAAGCACAAGAAGCCTGCTATAAGGCACGCCTCATTCTTGAGCGAGCTGGAGAACAACGGGATTGAAAATCCAAATTTAATTTCCTGAAAATGTGCCTGCATTCCAAAACCTACCTTAGGGTTAAATCGCCAGGTTGAATTATTTTTGAAAACAAATAACCCGGTAAATGATAAATATAAAAAACATAGCCGCTCTGATAATCTCCGTCTTTGGATCGTTAATTATTTCCTGCTCCCCTTCTATTCAAACAACTCAAACTTCGGGGAAAGTGCTGCAAAAAATTGCTTTCGGCTCCTGTGCCTCACAGGAAAAACCCCAGCCTATCTGGGAAAATGTAATTAATACATCACCAGACCTTTTTCTTTTTATCGGCGATAATATTTATGCTGATACAGAAGATACCATGGTAATGAAAAATAAATACGCTAAGCTTGCAGCAATGCCCGGCTACCAGAAGTTGCTTGCCACCTGTAAGATACTTTCTGTTTGGGATGATCATGATTATGGTGTTAATGATGGAGGAGTAGCTTATCCAAAAAAGAAAGAATCCCAACAAATATTTCTTGACTTTTTTAATGTTGATAAAAATTCACCCCGCCGTAAAAGACCTGGTATCTATGATGCTGAAATATTTGGTACACGTGGTAAAAGGGTTCAGGTGATTTTGTTTGATACCCGCTACTTTAAAGATGCCCAGGTTGCCAACAAAGAGAGCGCTGAAATTAAAAAACAAAAAAAATTGGTGGGCTGGTATTTGCCTACTGATGATACTACTACCACCATTTTAGGAAATGATCAATGGATATGGCTACAGGCGCAATTAAAACAGAAGGCTGATGTAAGAATAATTGTATCAAGTATCCAGGTGGTGCCTTATGAAAAAGGAATGGAATCATGGGGCAATTTCCCTCATGAAAGAAAACGGTTGTTTAATTTAATTGAAAAAACAAATGCCGGCGGTGTCATCTTCATTAGCGGCGATGTGCATTTTTCTGAGATATCTAAAACAAGTGAGGGACCTTATACCTTATACGACTTTACTTCGAGCGGTATCACTAATTCTCATAAAGGCTGGTCCGAAGCTGTAAATAATTTTAGATTAGGTAATGCTTATGCCGAACCTAATTTTGGCCTCATCACTATTGATTGGGAACAAAAGGATCCATTGATAACCTTACAAACCATTGCATTAGATAATAAGGTGAAGCTGGAACATACGATCAGGGTAAGTGAGCTAAGGAAGAAATAAAAGAATGTACAATTTGGTCTTACGTTAAATAATTTCTACAATGTTGTTCATGCAGATAACGAACAAGGCACGAGCTTCGGCTTATTCCTGCGCCAGTTGAGTGAACACCCACTAATGCTAGTTTTTTTAAAAAGTAAGAAGTATCATTACGATTTTGAAGGCTGATTCGGCTTATCTTCACGTCCCATAATCTTATGTACATTTTCTAATTGCCAATTTTTTGATTGCACAACTTCGGTAAGCATAGTGCTCATTTGATCAGCTGCTATTTTGGGTAAGTGGCTTTTTATAGCTGCAATTTCAACCTGCTTTTTTCCATTGCTCTGTATCCGGGTAAGATCTTCACGCCCTAACAAATTAAAAATGTTTTCATCGAAGTTGTAATACTTGTAATCTGTTTCTATACTAATTATCTCCGGTTGCGGAAATGAAACCAGCTTAATCTTTTGATTTGCTTCATCCGTTTCCCATACACACTTTTCAAAATCATACCCCACTAAAACCTTTGCCTCTATAATTACCAAAGCTCGTTTGGTAGAAGGTATAAATCCGAATAGCTTTTTTGTTTCTTCATAATTATATAACTCATTAAAATGACCTTCTGCAAAAACTATTTTAAAAACTTTCCGCATGCTTTCAACTACGGTATGGGAATTTTCTCTAACCACGCTTTGTTTTGGGGATAGAAGCTTCACAATCAAAAACATAATTGCGGCACCCAGTAGAAGACCGATGATCAATAATCCTGTGATATTTGGAGCTGCCGAACGATTGAAGAATCCTGAAAGTAAATTGCCAGTCAGTAACAATAGTATTACTCCGGCGGCTATCCAGATTATTTTTTTAAAATTTTGACTAAAAAAAATCATTTCACAGTTAATTATATAAAGTGTTTAAGTCCACACAAATATCATGCTTACCTCGCATGGCAATACATAGTATCGGAAAGTGGATTTTGCCAATCATTAATAGTGGCTATAAAAAGTGTGCAGAGTAAACAGTAATGTTTTTTCCACGATACTAACGTATGGAAATAAAAGAAGTTTCCCTATGTATGTTGCCGTTGATCGGGTTGAGCAATTTTATAGCGATTATGGACAGGAACATTGGTTCATTGGACGTCATCGTTTGTATCACTCCCTTGTACTTGCAAGTTCATTTATGCAGCTTTGATTGAAGCGAAAGTGATTCGTGGCGACACGAACCACGGCAAGGAGGAGGTAATGGCTTAAGATAAAAGAAGCCTGCGCAAGATTGAAGCAAAGAAAAGTGTAGGCATCTTATGCCTGTAAAAGGGAAACAGTATCTTAGTGGCAAAGAGATAAGTGTGCTTAAAAAATTAAATGGTAAAGCGATAGTTCTTATGACTACTATTATAACCCTGATACCCCTCTGTTTTGTCTCTTACAATTACAATCAATACAACTGGAACGGGAAACTTATCCATGTGCCGGCAGCTATAGCAGGAATTCTTGCAATGATATTTGTTTTAAGTACATCAGTAACCGTTGGCAAAATAATCTTAACTACAGTTATCGGTTTTCTGATCACGATTTTTCTTAAAGCACTGATCGATACATTTATTGACTTCAGCGATCATAGTTTATTTGGATTAGAAATTATATTTGGCGGATTTTATGCTTTTATTGCTGCTGCTGCCGGAGCTTCGTTAGGATTTCTTTTTAAAAGAATACCTCAGTTCATAAAAAGATAATAAGGAAATTTCAAGATTTGCTAAGGTTCTATCTTTTATTAGGCACAAGAAGCCTGGCAACAAGCTAAGCCTCATTCTTGCAACATTGAGGGGTTTTAAGGGTTGTAATCTTATAAGTCCATTGTCGCAAACTATTCACAGCATCGCTTCATGTAATATTATGTTGTCAAATTTTGATATAAAAATCATATTGGTAATTTTTTTATAGTTACCAGCTGCTTCCTCCTCCGCCGCCAAATCCTCCTCCTGAAGATCCACCGCCGCCACTAAAACTACCTCCACTGCTTCCGCTATTATTAGGGGCACTGTAAAAAGTATTTGACATAGACCTCATGGAATTATCCAAGTTGTTCATAAACATGTGCGTATTAAAATTACTCCCTGAATAATTGCCGGCATACCACGTTGGCGGTGGTATATCGAGTCCTTCAAATTTATCCTTCCACTTATCAGCCACATTAAAAACAATGGCATAAGGCAATACTTTGTAAAAATAGTTTTGATCCTGTTTTAGAAATTCCCGCAAACGGTCTTTTTCAACTGATGTGATAAATTCTTTAAAGCCCAATAATTTTTGACAAACCTGATTTCCTTTTACAGTTTTTTTTGACATTAATAATCCAAATATTAAAATGAAAATGGCGCTTGCAATCAATGCTATACCTAACCATTTATTCTCGTACCATCGATTAAGTAAATTTATAATACCATAAACAGAGCCCGCAATTCCCAGGAGTTTAAAAAAAGTTGCCAATCCCCTGGAATATTTTACATAATAATCATTGCGGTCAATTTCTGTCAATAACTGTTCCTTAGCCTTGTTCATGGATACATAAAGTACATTCTTTAAATCACTCAGTTTAACGTGATCACCGGATTTAAAAATGCCATTAAAAAAAGTTTTTTCAAATGATGGCACATCTGCTGAAAGATCTTTAAGCTTTACAAATTCATACTCAGTTGTTTTATAAAGACCTAATAAATGTTTTTTCTCTGATTCATTTATTTTTAAATAACCGGCGGCGCCCCAATAAGGTACTAAAGCAGTGAGGTCTCTCCTGTCGAGCTTTCCATCTATAATATAACCTGAAACACCAGGGCTAATATTTTCCGGGGGATAGAATTCAGTCTGCACAACTATCTCCTTATCTTTGCCCCACCTTTTCCATATATAAAACATGCCGGCAAAAACTATAAGAGGTAACAGTAGCCAGTAACTACCTTTAAAACGATAATCAGGTTGTACTAAATAATCTTTTGGCAAACCAATCCCTACAGTTACGCCTTCGTAAGATTTCAGGGGTTTGATAGTATTGCCAGAAAATGTTTTATTGTCTTGCCATTTTGTTTGTGTAAAATTTTCTGTTGGACCGCCGGAGCCTGTTGCCACAAAATAGTTTGATGTATCAGTAATTGCCTCAGGTAATTCAATTGTAAAATTTACGCTGGCGATGGTGGTAGCCCATTGATCACCCACCAAATTAAAATAGAATTCAGAATGATCTTTAAAAAAATTAATGGCATTTAATACACGATAGGTTATAACAAATTGCTGGTCGCCATTTACATATTTATCAGAAGAACCTATTTTTATTGATTTGTAATCTCCTGAATTACTTACCTCATATTTCCATCCCGGTACTTTAATATCTTCGATTATTATACGGCTGTAACTGCCGGATTGCATTTGCCGTTCTGCCCGTTGACCCCCGTCAGATAAAGGTTGCAGCTTATATTTATAGGGAATCTGTCTAATGATTCCATGCCGTGGCTCAGTAAAATAAAGATCTATTTTTTCAGCAATATCAAGCGATGCATTTTTATTAATTTTCACATGAATATTATAATTGGTGATGGTAAAATATTCCTGTGCAGTTATAGTGCCTGTAATTAAAATTGAAAAAAGAATGATTGCAAGAAGCTTCTTCATCTAAATGAATTAAAACTTTACTTCTACATTCTGCGCTTCATTCTGGTTTTCCAGCTCATAAAATTCTCTTGGCTTAAAACCCATCGAGTTGGCAATTATTACAGCCGGAAATTGTTGTATGGAGGTATTGTAATCTCTTACGGTTGCGTTGTAATAACGCCGTGCATTTCCCAGATCATTTTCTATGGAATGTAATGCGTTTTGCAACTCCAAAAAATTTTGATTTGCTTTAAGGTCAGGATAATTTTCTGCTAATGCAAACAATCCTCTCAGCGCTCCACCCAAAACCTGGTTGGCTTGTGCCGCCCCCTGCACATCTCCCGGAGCCACTGCTGCCGCTGCCTTTCTGGCCTGCACTACTTTTTCAAAGGTTTGGCTTTCATGCGCTGCATACCCTTTAACCGTATTAACCAAATTAGGAATGAGGTCAAAACGCTTCTTTAAAAAAACACGAATATCACTCCAGCTGTTATCAACTTTTATTCTTGCTTTTACGAGGGCATTGTACAAAGCAATGATCCAGATAATGAACAGGACGATTACACCAAGAATAATCCAAAGTGCCATAGTTATTTTTTTAAGGGTTAACAGATATTAAGAAAAACGAATTTATGATGTGCAATGTAATAAATAAAGAAAGAATATAAGATTTAGCGTTGTCAACACATTCTGTAATATGATGGTGCGGACACCATAACTGTTCGGAAGAAATTAAATAACTAACGCAGGTTATTTATTTTAAATTTTATTATGTTTTACTTTTCTTTTTTCTCGACAAAAAAGAACGAAAAATCAAGACTTCACAAAAAATAGACAATGGCAACGCAAATTGTATAAAAGATAAATCTTCCGAACAGCTATAGTGCGGAGACGAGCCCAGGCAGAGGGATTAACCGTTTAGCCTATTGATTGCAGGTGGGACATAAATTCAATCGCCTTAATTCCTACATTATTATTTTGCTTGATCATTTGTAATTATTATACCACATTTGTTCAATGGTATAGGCCTTTAATGAATTAAGCAGTGTACGATCAAAGGCAATAATTCCGTTTGCCAGTTGGCACTGTATCAGTAATAAAAAGTTTATACATGTCATCGTTATCAGCGTTTTGCTTTACGAGCTGAACCAGCTTATCATAATGTAAATGAAACTCCATATTCTTATCATTTTTAAAATCTTGTAAAAGGAACTCATACTCAGAAATGTATTTAAGCAGGGAGTTATCAGAACGATTGGCTCTTTTTTCTTCAATATAATGTTCTCTTTTATTTTAAACAATGAAACCAAGCGTAACGGCCAGGGAACAACATTAAAAACTCCCAGAAATAAGTTTTCCAGTTTTTCTTTCCGCGGGATGCATGTGTATGATGATGTACTTTCATATCTCGTTCAGTTAAAGGTGGTGCGCTATGAGTGATGTATTGTTCAACCTGGGGAGCAGATTCATCAGAAGGTGAAATGGTTTCTTCAGGAATGCTTTTCTGTTCCTTACCTGATTCGATGTTTTTATTTTCTTCCATAAATTATTTCAGGTGATATTCTTTTTTAATTAAACCATTAGTTTCTTTGATTTTCTTTACAGTTTTTTAAAAAACGATTTAAGAAAAAAAGATCAAACGTTTTAACGAGATTTACTTTATTAGCAAGAAGGCGGGCAACTTTTTTATCCCAATCAAAAATGTCAGGTTCGGGGACTAAAACTTTCCTGGAGAAAATATCATACTGCATGGTGTTAAGGTGTTGAATAGAAAAGGGTGCCAGTTGTTCCCGCAGGAATTGGTTGTGCCCGATGTACACTTCTGCAGTTGTTTCCATCTCCCGGTTCAATGCTGAAAGCTGGCTGATGAGTTTTTTATTTCTTATATAACGCAGCGAACCAGAGTTTTTCATTTGTTCAAAATTTACCGGGAATGCCGGCTTAAAATCAATCATAGTTCCTACATGATTCAGATGATATACAAGCTTATAATTATTGTTTAAAGATGTATCTGAAGTGAGAAGAAATAAAAGTGAATCGGCTTGCTTAATTTTAAAGTTTTCCTGAAACAGCAGTTGATTAATATAGACTGAATCGTTTTTTAAATCTTCCATCAGCAACGAAGCATATTCTTTTGCTCTGTCTTTTTCAATTTTATGCTCAAGTTGATACTCCGCCAAAAATCCACAGAACACAGCGAGGAACAACATTAAAAATTCCCAGAAATACGATTTCCAGTTTTTTTTTCCTTCGTGATGTGCATGATGGTGTACTTCCATATTTTTAATTTCTTGATTAGGAATAGTCCCCGTGTCTCTGGCAGGGATAATTTCTTCCGAAGGATTTTCGGATGGAGTATTTACCGGACTGTCTAAAGGTTCTTCGTCTGAACGGTCTGCCATCTATTCTTTTATTAGTTGGTCAAAATTATTAGAGTGTTTCGCCGGCATGAAGCACATCGTAGAGCATTGCTGCAGTTTGGAATTTGTTGCATTGTCCGCCACGATGATGTTGTTAAAATTAAAGGAACGAAATTTTCTTATGATTACAAAAGGCAATTAATATTCGGTAAAGCCGATGACTGAAGAAGGATAGAGAAATGATGCTGAGGTAAGAATTACCCTTTGCCTCGGTTTGTGTCCTCACAAACCGAAATCAAAATTTGTAATATGGTTTCGTGCGGACACGAACCAAGGCGATGGACACGAACCAAGGAAGGGGGGAAAATGAAGAGAGGATTTGTGTATGATAAGAACTAATCCTCCGCAATCACTGAAAGTACAAATAAAAACAGGAAATAATTGGTGAGGGTTGAACTTTATTAACGTTGCCAGAGAATATCACAGGCGCAGATACGATAATGGACTTTACTTTTTCATGCATAACTGGGCCAGTATAGGTTGTTGGAAATGAGGTATTATTTGTGCCTTTTATACTAGTCTTGATCATTTACTTCCTGAGTTAATGAAGATTTTGCGCTGGGGAACTTGCCGGCAATAGTTTTGTTGCAGCAATTACACTTAAAAGGCGCTGCTAATAAGTCTTCAGTTTCGTTGTAATTAAAGGTTATAGAGTCTCCTTTATTAATTACTTTAACGCTTATCAATTTATCGCCAATTACTTTACAGGAGGGAAAGCACGAGTGATTAGTAAACTTGCCAAACTTATCCAGTATATGTTTATTTATGCCTATTTGAATTGATTCTTTTCTCGGTGTATGAAATATCTCACCTGTGAGCGGTAAAACAACTTCTCCTATTTCAATCCTCTTATTATCGGAATAGATCAAATCTTTAAAATTATTTTCTTTTGTGATAATTTTAAACATGCAGTTTTCTTTTTAAATGTTTATATGTTTTTAATCAAAAATTTAACCTTCTGATCGCCCTATTATTTATTTATATCAAAATAGGTATGACATTAAAACGGAAAATTAATTTTTTTATTTTTGTATTCAATAATTAAGAGGCTTTACTTTTATATAAGCTCATCAGTATAATTACTTTAATGTCACCATCTTTTGCTGCATATTTGCGCTGGTAGCGGGAATCATTTTTTAGATCTTCCATCAGCAACGAAGCATATTCTTTTGCTCTATCTTTTTCAATTTTATGCTCAAGTTGATACTCTGCCAAAAATCCACAGAAAACAGCGAGGAACAACATTAAAAACTCCCAGAAATAATCTTTCCAGTTTTTCTTGTGATGACCTGGGTGGGTATGGTGACGGACTTCCATATCTTCTGAAGTTGAAGGTTGAATGTTTAATGTTGAAGGTTTTGTTTCAGCTTCGGCAATTGGCTCAGCAGGTGAAAATAGTTTCATCACTAATCTCACGATTATCGCCTGCCGGTTCACGATTAATATTTTCTTCTTCGCTCATATTACCGTTTCATATAATTGTAAAGAAAGGCACTGCCAATACCAATCACTAAATAAATTAAAAATCTAATCAACCTGTTTTTCATTGTATTATTTTTTTAACCGCAGAAATTTTACAGCATTATTATAAAGTATATCCTCTTTGTCTTTTTTTGTAAGAAAAGTAAGACTATTGAGAAAGCGAATTGATTTCTCAATAGCATAAGGCCATATCATTTGGTCGGAACCAAACATTACTCTGTCTAAGTATCCGGCTTCTTTTATATTTCGGAGGAATTCTTTGATATAGCGTTGTGTATTGGGTTCCACCCAAAGCATCACAGCAAGATCTGTATAGAGTTGCGGATAATAGGACATGAGCCTGATGGCATGCTCCGGCCAGTCTTCTCCTCCTGCATGCATCAGATAAATTCTTAGCTTACGATATCTTACTAAAACATCTTCTATTAAATAAGGGTCTGCCAACCTAAGCCTTGCTTTAGGCGACCACGAATAAGTTCCTCCCGGGTCGCCACCACCAGTATGAACCGCCACAGGAATATCATATCTTTCACAAATGCGTAAATAAGGCTGCCAGATAGAATCGCTCAGCGTTGTACCACTGTAATAAGGTGCAACTTCACCATACACTTCAATCTTTTTATCTTTTATCATTTGTTCAAACTTCACAGTGTCCATTCCATAATCATCCGGAGAAAACATTAATATTCCCCTGATGACACGTTTACTGCTATCTTTTGCCTCCCAGTTTTCTACACTTTCAGGGTTACCGCTTACTACTGCTTTTACAATGTTCCATTTTTTGAATGCAGCAAATGTTGCCAGCCGGTGTGCTTCTGCATTGGCAGAACCTTTATTGCCATAATAATTGCTTGCC
>JBPCQG010000311.1:0-4834 GCA_050998315.1 Chitinophagaceae bacterium | reverse complement strand
TAATCCACCCAAATCATGGTTCAGAAGTTTTATTTTCTTTTATAATCACCTCTCTTCCATGCTTTGATAAATTCTGCCCAGGCGAGTGGATTAAAAATATTTTGCGGTGGCGTTTGACCTGCATAATAAGCCTTGTTAGCGGTTTGCTTTAAATAGTCGTTGCCTGACTCCCGTCCATCCCTGGGAAGTATTCTTTGCATTGCTGCTAATGTAGCTGCATTTGTATTCTTCCTGGCAATTTCCTGGTTATCATCCGGCACTTTACTATTTGCAAAATCTCTTTCAAACTGCTCCCTTGTGGGGCGTCGCTTTATTATAGTTGCAGGAAGATAGATTGTATCCTGAACTAAAAGCTGTATCATACTTTGTTGATTTCCTTCTAAATTTCTAGGAATTAAAGCAACCTTAGGTTTATAACCAATGCTGGTAAATTCTATCTGATCGCCTTTTAAAACAACAATAGAAAACACACCCTGTTCATTCGTGATGGTGCCGCGGTTTTGTCCTTTTATAATAATACTAACTGAAGGAATTGCTTTAAGACTATCAGCCGTCATCACAACTCCATATAATTGTACAACTGAATCTTTAAAAGATTCAAACTGCGCTTTAGCAACAAAAGGGATAATAAAAGATGCAGTAAGAAATAAGAGTAAATATTTTTTCATTGCCCTTTGTCCCCAAAAAAGGGAATTAAATATTTTTTTTATTAAAGATGCTTATTGGTATGCGGTACAAGTGAGTGACACAACGATGATGCCATGAAACTATGAAGCCGGCTCAATAATATTAAAACAAAGTAAGGGCATCATTGTTTAAATTTGCTGATTGTATAAGTTTTTAACAAATAATTGAACGATGACGGAGGAAGATATTTTAAAAGCGCTTGGTAATGTACAGGAACCAGATCTTGGAAAAGACCTTGTGACATTGAATATGGTGAAGAATATTGTTATTATTGATGATAATGTTTCGTTTACTGTGGTGCTTACTACGCCTGCCTGCCCTATGAAGGACCTGATTAAAAATGCGTGTGAGAATGCGGTAAAAATATTGGTGAATAAAGAGGCAATAGTGACGGTAAATTTTACATCGAACACCACAACGATGCGTAAAGACAATAAAAATATTTTAAGCGGTGTGAAAAATATTATTGCGGTGGTGAGTGGGAAAGGTGGCGTTGGTAAAAGCACTGTTGCCAGCAATTTTGCGCTGGCTTTGGCAGACAGCGGCGCAAAGGTTGGCTTGATGGATGCAGATATTTATGGACCGAGTGTGCATATAATGTTTGGTGTTCGTGGCGAAAGACCAATGATGAAAGAAGGAGAGGGAGGTAAAGGTTTGATAGTTCCTTTGGAGCGTTACGGAATTAAATTAATGAGCATTGGTTTACTGGTTGATGAAAAGCAGGCAGTTGTTTGGCGTGGACCGATGGTGAGCAGCGCCATCAGGCAATTTGTTAGTGATGTTGACTGGGGCGAACTGGATTATTTAGTGATTGATATGCCGCCGGGCACAGGCGATATTCATTTAACTATTGTACAAACTGTTCCGGTAACAGGAGTGATTGTGGTTACCACACCACAATTAGTTGCGCTTGCCGATGCAAAAAAAGGAATTGCAATGTTTAACCAGGCACAGCTGAAAGTGCCTGTGATTGGGCTTGTAGAGAATATGAGCTATTTTACTCCGGAAGAATTGCCAAATAATAAATATTACATTTTTGGAAAAGAAGGCGGTAAAAAACTTGCCGACGAATATGATATCCCTTTTCTGGGAGAGATTCCGCTGGTACAAAGCATTCGTGAAGGAGGCGACTCAGGCGTGCCTGTTATGATGAGTGATGATATAATAAGTAAGCAGGCTTTTATTGATTTTGCCGCCAATGCCACAAGAGGGATTGCCATGCGTAATGCTGAAATGCCGGCAACAGAGGTTAGTGAAGTGCTGGAAGTGAGCGGGAGTTAAATGCTATTAAATCTGTTTTGATAAAATTTGTTCTTATTTTTACAAAAAAACATAGTTATGAAAAAGTATTTACTATTATTCCTCTCTATAATTATTTTTTCCAGTTCATTTAGTTTTTCTGTTATTAAACCTGCGATGGTACAGGCTGACAAAGTATTTATTTTTGCAGGGAAAAACGGTGCTAGACTTTCTCTTTTAGAAGTTTCAAAAATCAGCATAAAAGATTATCAAAGGATCACTGGGCAGCATCTTAATTTTTTTGAAAGACTAAATTTTAAAGCTGCTCAAAAAAAAATAAGAAAAAATATTAGTGCTGATGGAACTGTAAATAGCAAAATTTTAAGTACAAATTCTTTTGGTGATTCCTTTTCAGGGTTTAATTTGGGTGGGTTTTTGTTAGGGTTATTTTTATTCTTACCGGGGGTTTTAATTGCCTACCTGATAGGCGGAGAAGATGAAGACATAAGAAGAAGCAGGGTTAAATGGGCATGGTATGGCGCCGGCCTTTTTGTAGTTATAGCGCTGGCTGTTTTTAGATCTTAGTCTTTAGCTGGACTTTCTTTCATTAAGATATAATTTCTTCTTCTTATAATTAATTTTAGCATCATATCTTATCAAAATATCTGCACCAATAACTCCATTGCAAGGCTCTGTTATCCCTTTTTTTGCCAGTGAGTCTTTTACGTGCTGAAAATCTGTTGCGTATAAATCAAAGGATGATATCTTAAAATCATTGATTTTAAAAAGCTTTATTTGTTTATGGAATAATATCATTTGTGATGTGCCAACACCTCCTCCTTTTTCATTAATAGATGTAAACTCCATTAGGTTATCTTTCGCAAAAACCTATGTCTATTACAGTATTGCTGGCGCCTGTATCAACTAAAAAACTGGTTTTAATCCCATCAATATTTACGTCTATTTCTAGATGCCCTATTGCAGTTATGCGAATAGGAATTTTTGTATAATTTTTTTTAGTCACTGTGGAAAAATACGACTGTAACGATAATAATTTTTATTTTTTCCGCCACCAAATTGTTTATTACCATTCACCATCTTATTATAGCCGCTTATGGGGGATTTAGTTCAATAATATACTTTTAGGTGCATAAACAACTATTGTCGCAATACCTTTGCATCGCAATTCAAAAGATGATCATCCTTCACTGAAAAGTATCGTTAATAAACGATATCAGTAGCCGCCACAGGAATTCTGCAAAGGCTCGAACTGCACAATTTTCTAAAATTTAAATTCGATTTTATGAACAGTAATGTAATGCCTTCAATTATTCAAATTGAAGAAGAAAGTTTGAAACAACTAGTAACAGAAGTAAAAGAAACTTTAGCAACTAATATTAATCTGCAACCAGCTTCTGCAAAAAATAAAAAATTTGGTATTGTAGATATGTGGAACTGTCAAAGAAATGCACGTACAGCAATTTCGATGAGAAGACACTAAGCTAAACAAGGTTTAAAGAAAAGCCATGTTTCTAAAGAATGATATATTGCAAAAAAATCGTTCCGAAAGCATGGCTTTTCTTATTGATAAATATCTGCCTGATTATACTTATAATGAATGTCACAAGAAAATAATTAATGCTTCGGCGCAGAACTGTTTTATAGCCACAAAGAATATGGATATGAGCAAATCGTTTATCACGGCTACGCTTATGAAGCTGCGGGGATTACCAACAGAAGATTTGACTATGCCCGGGTTTTTAAAAAATGTTTGTTTTTTATATCTTGAAGAAGATCCCTATAGGGAATTTGTGATTGACGCATCGCAACAGAACATAAAAATTTTCTGGAACTTTTATTTTAGAGAAGTTGATAAAAATAAAACGTTGGTAAGTACAGAAACAAGGATATTGTGTTCAACCAAAAGAAGTAAGTTTTTATTTTCTATTTATTGGTTATTTATAAAACCTTTCAGCGGAATTATTAGAATTGAAATGCTGAGATTAATTAAGAAGAAGGTAGAAAATAACTGATAGTATCACTAAAATAGTTTTCCTGTTTTTGGAGAACAGCATTCTTTAACCCTGGTGATTTAATACCATTGCTGATTATTAATTCCTCATTACAGATGATCCTTGCTTCATCCCACAAACCCTCATCAATAAAAGATTGAAGTAGTATTGCTCCTCCTTCTACTATTACACTTTGAATTTGAAATTCATATAATGCCTTAAGTATTTGGGGCAAGGGATTTTCTTCTTCAATCTTATAAAAAATAAGATCTCCATCCTCTTCATATTTCAGTTTGTTGAAGATAATAGTCTTAGTTTCCTTATTAAATATTTTTAAAGACGAAGGTAAACGCAGGTTCATATCTATGACTAGGCGAATTGGATTATTTCCGTGCCATAATCTGGTTGTGAGTGATGGATCATCTTTTAAAGCTGTATTAGTACCAATTAATATGGAAGCTTCTTCACTTCTCCATTTATGCACTAAACGATTAGTGAATTCATTGCTTATAAAAGCTCTTGTCTCCCTTTCCACTTGTGGAGCGGGAAGGGGAGAAGAGGCAATTTTCCCATTTCCACTTTCAGCCCATTTTAAAATTATATGGGGTCGCTGTTTGATGTGAAATGTAAAAAAGCGTTTATTTAATTCGAAGCATTCTTTTTCGAGCACTGCTGTAATAATTTCTACACCGGCATCGTGCAGTTTTTTTATTCCTTTCCCATCTACTTCTTTATAAACATCTTTACAGCCAATTACAACTTTAGGAATTTTGTTTTTTATGATAAGATCTGTACAGGGCGGAGTTTTGCCAAAATGAGAACAGGGTTCAAGTGAAACATACAATGTGCTTTTCTCAATTAAATTTTTATCTTCTTGTTTAACACTATTGATGCAG
>JBPCQG010000239.1:0-2693 GCA_050998315.1 Chitinophagaceae bacterium | reverse complement strand
TTACAATTATTTGAAGGCATTCCCATTCAAATGTGTACTTTTCATCAGGTAGCTATCATCAGAAGATACTTAACCAAGAAGCCTAAAATGCAGGCCAGTAAAGAGTTGTGGGAACATGTATTGCTTTTGTGTAAGACAGATAAAGAAAGTTTTGTGGGAGGTTTGGCCGCCTGGCATACTAAATGGGAAAACTTTTTAAATGAAAGAAAAGTAGATTCTAATGGTAAGAACAGGTATGTTCACAAAAAGCTAAGGAGTGCTTACAGGAGCCTTAAAACAAACTTACCGTGGTTGTTTATATGGTTTGATGACATGAAGCTAAACTGCTTAAAATAATTATACATTTCCTGTTCCAATGCCTGTTCCATATGATATGTTTCTACAAATTTAATTTCTAATAATCTTTAAACCATACTAACTATTTCACTGTAAATAATATATCAAAAGGATTCATGGCCTGAATTTAGTACCCGTACATCACAGCTTTAATTCATGCAAAGTCACTATATTAAATATCCTCATTCAACTTTTCATTACCGGCAATATGGTAATGGTCCAAAATTGCTTTGCTGCTTTCATGGCTATGGAAGAGACAGTTATACTTTCTATTTTTTTGACCGGCTTCTGGGTAAACGTTATACTGTAATTGCAATTGATCTGCCTTTTCATGGTAATACTAAATGGAACCACGAACTCACGTTTCATCCTAACCATTTAATACAAGTAATCCAGCAAATACGTTCAACATTTAAAAAAGAAAAGGAGAAGTTTTCTTTAATAGGTTATAGTATGGGCGGCCGGATTGCATTGCATCTTACTGAAGTTTTGCATAAGCATATCGAACGCCTGGTATTAATTGCGCCTGATGGTTTAAAGTTTAATTTCTGGAACTTTATCGGTACAAAAACATGGGCAGGAAACAAGCTTCTAAAGTACACTATCAACAATCCAAATTGGTTTTTAAAGATGTTGAACTTTGCAGAAAAAGCAAAGCTTGTTAGTAAAAGCATTTCAAGCTTTGTGCACTATTATATGAATGATAGTGAGCAGCGTTTAATCTTATACCACCGCTGGACAACAATGCGAATGTTTAGCCCAAACCTTTCTAAACTAAAGGAACTGGTTAATAAACAAAAATTAAAAATCAGAATGATGTTTGGCAGGTATGACAATATAATACCGTTATCAGGAGGCGAAAAATTTTATACCGGCATCGAAGAAAATGCCTTGTTGAAAGTCGTGGATTTAGGACATTTTCTTTTAAATGAAGGAAATGCACCACGAATAGCAGAGTTATTTAATGACTAAATGTTGTTTTCTTTGCCTGCATAATGGTGGTTTTTATTATAGTAATGTTATTAGCGGGCTATGCTTTTCTAATTGAAAATTACCGCAGGTGGTTTCTAACGATACAGCCGTTTACTGCATCAGAAGAATCTAATTCCGCTATAAGATTTTCCATTATTATTCCAGCCCGTAACGAGGAAGAAGCAATAGTTTCCTGTCTTCAATCTGTTTTAAAGCAAAATTATTCGGCTAATTTATTTGAGGTGATTGTTATTGATGATCACTCTACTGATAGAACTGCGGCCATTGTACAGTCTTTGCAAAAGCAATATGCTAATCTTCGTTTAATTCAATTAGAAAAATTATTGCAGGGCAGACAATTGAATAGTTATAAAAAAAAGGCAATTGAATATGCTGTTAAACAGGCCTCCGGAGATTGGATAGTAACAACTGATGCTGATTGTATTGTCTCCCCAAATTGGCTACATACTTTTAATGCTTTTATTCATGCCCGAAATTCAGTGCTTGTTGCGGCGCCCGTTAAGTTTACACATATTGGTTCGTTTGTTTCAGTTTTCCAATGTTTAGATTTCATGACCCTGCAGGGTATTACGGCTGCTTCAGTTCATCATAATTTTCATAGCATGTGTAATGGTGCCAACCTTGCTTACAACAAAAAAGTATTTAATGAAGTTGGCGGCTTTGCAGGCATTAATAATATAGCCAGTGGTGATGATATGCTTTTAATGCACAAAATCTATACAAAGTATCCTGCGCAGGTAAATTTTTTACTGTCTCCCAATGCTGTGGTTGAAACCTTACCAATGCCAGACTGGAAAGCTTTTTTTAATCAAAGAATAAGATGGGCAAGTAAAGCCGATAAATATAACGATAAGCGAATTTTTGGGGTGCTTGTTTTTGTGTACATTTTCAACCTGTCGTTTATAGTTGTTGCGGTGTTGTCAGTTTGGTATCCGGTGTTTTTATTATTTTGGCTGGCAATGTTGATTGTAAAAACTTTAATTGAACTACGATTTATTTATCCTGTCGCATCATTTTTTAAACACCGACAATTACTGTGGTGGTTTCCGGTTATGCAACCCTTCCATATTTTATACACTATTATTGCGGGATGGTTAGGCAAGTTCGGTAAATACACGTGGAAGGGAAGGACGGTTAAATAATACAAGTCATCGGGTTAGTAAGTCAATAAGTTGACAGGGCGAGGTGATGAGATTTATTTGCTGCTTTAATTATCTTAAGATACGGTTCTTTTTTGCCTCTTTGTCGCTAAATTTATTTCAGCGTAGGCAAATGGTAAATACCTATTACAAATGAGTAACCATCAAACATATTCCCAGGCATTTTGGAAACGGCTTAAAAAGAACAAAGGAGCCATGTTAGGT
>JBPCQG010000185.1:0-4772 GCA_050998315.1 Chitinophagaceae bacterium | reverse complement strand
TCTTATAACTCAAGCCAGAACAACCCCCACCTACTACACTCACACGTAAGAAATAATCTTTGGCAGGAATTTTAGCTTCCTCCATTAAATTAGAAACTTTTAGTTTTGCTTTATCACTTACATATATCATAGCTATGAGCTTTGAATTATAAGCTATGAGGATAGCGGGCAGCTATTGGCTCACAGCCCGAATCTGGATTTTAATGCACAAGGCTTTCTTCAAACTTAATCTGTTCCATACCGTTCTTTACACGATAATCATTAATAGCGGATTTAATTGCATCTTCTGCTAAAACAGAACAGTGAATTTTTACGGGCGGCAGATTTAATTCTTCCACAATATCCATGTTGTCGATCTTTAATGCATCATCAACACTTTTACCTTTTAACCATTCTGTAGCCAGCGACGAAGAAGCAATGGCAGAACCGCATCCAAAAGTTTTAAACTTAGCATCCGTAATCATTCCGGTTGCATCATCAACCTGTATTTGCAAACGCATAACGTCACCACATTCTGGGGCGCCTACCAGACCTGTACCAACATTTTTTTGACTCTTATCCAAGGTGCCGACATTCTTTGGATTTTGATAGTGGTCAATTACTTTTTCTGAGTATGCCATGATTTATAGTTTATTATTTCGTTTATTAATAATGGGTAAATAAAGTAAATAAATGTTTATAAAGTTAAGGATGTAATTACCTTATTTACTTAATACTTTATATACGTTAGTGTGCTGCCCATTCAATTTTATTAAGATCTATTCCTTCTTTATACATCTCCCATAACGGGCTCATTTCTCTCAATCTTAAAACCGTATTACTTACCTGTTCAATTGTATAATCTATTTGCTCATCTGTTGTAAACCTACCCAATCCAAAACGCAACGAAGAGTGTGCCAGATCATCACCCAATCCCAATGCTTTTAAAACATACGATGGTTCTAAAGATGCTGAGGTACATGCGGACCCTGAGCTTAATGCAATGTTCTTATTAAACCCCATGAGTAAACCCTCGCCTTCAACGTGTTTAAAAGAAATATTGGTTACCTGTGGCAGGCGATGTTCCCTGCTTCCGTTAACATAAGCTTCTTCTAATTTTAAAAATGACTTCTCAAGCCTGTCTCTCATTTTACTTATGCGTACATTATCGCTTTCCATGTCCTGCATGCATATTTCGCAGGCTTTTCCGAAACCAACAATGCCGGGAACATTTAAAGTACCGCTACGCATAGCTCTTTCATGACCGCCGCCATCTATTTGTGCTGTAACTTTTACTCTCGGATTTTTTCTGCGAACGTATAAAGCGCCAACGCCTTTTGGCCCATACATTTTATGAGCAGTGAATGCCATCAGGTCAATACCATCTTTAATTATATCTACAGGAATTTTACCAACCGCCTGTGTGGCATCGGTAAAAAATAAAGCTCCATGCTTTTTGGTAATAGCGCTTAT
This sequence comes from Chitinophagaceae bacterium, assembly GCA_050998315.1. GTDB lineage: Bacteria > Bacteroidota > Bacteroidia > Chitinophagales > Chitinophagaceae > Ginsengibacter. The sequence goes on along the minus strand of JBPCQG010000185.1, from coordinate 3,320 downwards.
TTCCTTTACAGGTTGTAAAGTTCCTATCTCATTATTGGCGTACATGATAGCAACCAAAATTGTAGTTGGTTTTATTGCAGCTTCCAATTCTTTCAGATCAATTAACCCTTCATTATTTACCTGCAGGTATGTTACTTCTCCCCCCATCTTTTCTATATGCTTGCAGGTATCCAAAACAGCTTTGTGTTCAGTTGTTGCGGTTATAATATGATTGCCCTTTGTGGCATACATTTCATATACACCTTTTAATGCAAGATTATCTCCTTCTGTTGCTCCCGAAGTAAAAATAATTTCCTTTGGATCAGCACCTATAAGTTTTGCAACCTGCTCACGGGCATAATCTACTGCTTCTTCAGCCTCCCACCCAAATGGATGATTTCTGCCGGCAGCATTACCAAAATGTTCAGTAAAATAAGGTATCATAGTTTCCAGCACACGGGGATCCATAGGTGTAGTGGCATTGTTATCTAAATAAACGGGCAACTTCAACATAACTAAAAATATTTCTCTTACAAATTTACGCTAAAAACGAATGAATAGCTATTATACTTATCTTAAAGGTGATTGTTTTCCAAATTCGAAATTATCTGAACCTGGATCGTCTGAACCGTGATTTTTTGGATTACAGGATTATTAGGATTAAAACCATATTAACGTATCTTCATTATTTTAGATTTGCAAATCTTATAAATCCCATTTATCTCCATAAATCACAGCACAAATGCATAAAGTTGAACATATCGGCATTGCCGTAAAACATTTATCATTTTCAATTACCTTGTTTGAGAAACTATTAAATACCCCATGCTATAAAACTGAAGCTGTTGAAAGTGAATTGGTGAACACTGCTTTTTTTTTAACCGGGGAGAGTAAAGTAGAATTGGTAGAAGGTTATTCTCCTGAAAGCCCTATTTATAAATTTATTGAGAAAAAAGGTGAGGGCATTCACCATATAGCCTTTGAAGTGGATGATATTGAAGTTGAAATAAAACGCCTGGTGAATGAAGGATTTACAGTGATAAATGAAGTACCAAAACAAGGCGCTGATAATAAATTGGTGGCTTTTTTACACCCTAAATCCACCAATGGGGTTTTGATCGAGTTGGTTATGGAGAGAAGTAAGCCCTGATAGTTATGTCCCACATAAAATAAAATTCTTTGATCTTTAAAAAATGAAAACAGTTACACTTCTTCCCTTATTTCACAAACAGGCAGATCAGATAGGATTACAATTTATTGGCGATGCTGAATTAAATAACCTGGTAAAAAAACTAAAGGGAATTAAATGGAGCCATAGTAATAAATGCTGGTACCTGCCGCTTACAAAAGAAAATTATACTGCTGTTATAAAAGCAATAAACAGGAAGGCAATTACCGACACAACGCTTCTTAAACAGCATCTTCACAAAAGAAAACAGATAAAAGCGACAATTCCTGCACCTCCTAAAAAGATCATTTCAAAACCAATCACAAGTGTACCGGCATGGAGATTATGTAAAGAGAACCTTGCTGCTTTGGAAAAATTCGTAGAACATTTAAAACTCAAATCTTATAGTCCTTCTACTATCCGCACATACCGAAATGAATTTCTTCAATTGCTGCAGTTATTAAAAAACAAACCTGCAAATGAATTGACACCTGATGACCTGAGAAGGTATATGGTATATGCGATGGAAAAAGAAGGGATTAAAGAAAACACAGCGCACAGCAGATTGAATGCCTTAAAATTCTATTTTGAACAAGTATTGGGGAGGGATAAATTTTTCTGGGAAATACCAAGGCCTAAAAAGGCACATCAATTACCAAAAATTTTTAGCCAGGACGAAATAGCTGCCATAATAAACAGCATAAACAATAAAAAGCATAAAGTAATGCTGATGCTGGCATACAGTGCCGGGTTAAGAATAAGCGAAGTTGTGACATTAAAGACTTTTGAGATTGACAGTAAGCGGATGACAATTTTTATAAACGCCGCTAAAGGAAAAAAAGACAGGCTTGTAACATTGAGCCCTGTGCTGCTGGTGATGCTGAGAGAATATGCACTTGAATACAAGCCTGATAAGAAAGGGTATTTGTTTGAAGGAAGTGCAAAAGGAGATCCGTACAGTACCCGAAGCCTTCAGGAGGTGCTGCAATCTGCCAAAAAGAAGGCCGGTGTAATAAAGCCTGGCAGTATACATAGCCTTCGACATAGCTTTGCCACCCATTTAATAGAAAAAGGTACAGATGTAACTATGATACAAAAACTTTTAGGGCATAACGATATTAAAACCACATTAATTTACCTGCACACCAGTAATAAAAACCTGCTTAAAATAATCAGTCCATTAGATGATTTGATATTGACCTGAGTTGTATTTGCGCTACTTACATACAGCAACATTCTTTTATTAATCCATTCAAATAGAATGTATTAAAAAATTGTTTTAGATTTCAAGTAGCGTATATTAGCGTAAATACGGATGTTGTGCGTCACCTTTCAAACCGCATAAGTGTTAAACACTCTCTTAATAAAAGTATCTTCATAAGTAAATTCAAATAAATATGGAACAAGACATTCAGGCTCTATTAGAATCTTTAAAAACGCGTACTAAAAATTTAGAGCGGCAAGTTAAGTTTACAACTTCTTTCTTATTAAGTATTGTGTCAATCCTATTATTTTTCTTGCTCTCTTCGCAGACGATACGGAACGATAAAGAACTTAAGGTACGCAGGTTAGTGATTGTAGATGCAAAAGGTAAAGAAAGAATTGTAATTGGCTCACCCATTCCTGATCCGATGATTAATGGCAAAACAATTCATCGACGTAATGTTGTTTCAGCCGGAATTCAATTTAAGGATCCAAATGGCACTGAACGGGGAGGTATAGCTTCCTTGGAAGATGGTTCATTTGTCGTTGGAATTGATGATTCTATACTTAATGAACGTGCTCACCTGTATTTTTTACCTAATAAAGGCTCCGGCTTACTCTTAGGTAATCCAGATTCTAAAGATTACATTTCGCTTTTAGTACCTTCGAATTATAAGCAGCAATCAGATACGCCAAGAATTACAATTGAACATGATGGTAAAACAATATCTGTTTTTCCATCATCTAATATGATGGTTAAATAAATAATCTGCATAGATTCTTTCAGAGATTGATTGCTGAAACATTGACCAAAGAGCCTGAAGCAGGCAAACTAAGGAATAAGGCGAACGCACAATCGAGTAGACGGCCTCACCGCTTGTAAGCGATGAGGTGCGCCTCTCACACCACCCTGCGTACGGGTCTCGTACAGGGCGGTTCGTTAAGTATAAATGCAACCGCTCTTTACACC
>JBPCQG010000147.1:0-3578 GCA_050998315.1 Chitinophagaceae bacterium | reverse complement strand
GTCATTGGCCTACGAAGGCCGAGATTTACTCGTTCTGTTAAAAATAAAAATAGCGGAAAATATTTATTTATAATTTTCAAAAGTTTTTTGTAACAATTGTTTGAATTCCTCTTTGAATTTTTTGGGTGATTTAACAACAATGTCGTGCCCAAAAGAAAGAAATAAACCAAACAACTCTTTGTTTATAATTACTTCGATAAAAAAATCTGTCCAACCATTTTTATATTTCTTTATTTCTGTTTGGGAAGTATGCACAGGCTTGGTAATAATATAATCAACCCTATTTTTAGATACTGAGAATATTATTTTTTCTGCTTTACTATCAACATTTCTTGTAACGCCTATCATATCTTTAAAATATTCTTTTGGGAAAAACTGAATATTTTCCCGGAACTCTCGGTTTATCGGCTTAAAAGATTCTATTCTGTCAATGGGGGAATTATCTAACCTGTTATTTATTTCATCATACCCAAACAGAAACCACCTGTTATTATATTGCTTTAAAAAATAAGGATGTATAATTTTCTCAATAGATTTTTTCGAATTAAAGAAACGGTAAAATATTTTTAATACTGTTCTTTCAGCTATAGATTCAAACAAATGTTGTAAAAAATTTACATTTTTAAGCTTATCAGCATTTTCAAATAAAATCAAATCATGCCTTGGTGATTCATGTTCTTCTATCTGATGCTGCAATTTTAAAATTACTTTTTCGAGGTCTTCAGTTAAAGGAAAACCCTGCAACTGTCTAATTATTTGATTAGTTAAGTCACTAGCGTTGCGTCTTAATTAGAACATTTTCAACTGAATACAATTTTGTTCTTTGAATTCATGCCAGTTATCCTCCGAGAAAGTTTCTCCCAAGGATGTTTTCTCAAACGGGGCGATACTAATGTACTGTAAAATTTCATACAAAGAATTTGGAATATTTAATTTCTTCTTTGCTATTGCTACTATAACATATGAAGAAATTGCCACCCAAATTTGTGAGCGAACTGCGTTTTCATTTTGACCCCAAAATGACTTAATCTTTAAGTGCTGTTTAATCCATTTAAAAAACAATTCTACATTCCATCTTGTTTTGTATAGCATTGCAATTGTTAAAGCCTTTAATTTTTTGTTATTTGTAAGGAATACAAAAGTTCTATCAAATTCATTGTCATAATATTTTATTCTTCTAAGATTTTTTGAATATTTCTTATTGCTGTAAAATCCTATGAGTTTTATTTGCTGATCACAAAGAACATTCATTTTTTTATTTACAGGTGTTGATTGTATTGGAGTAAATTGAAGATTCTCTTTGGCCCGGACAACAAAGAATGCTTTTTTATTATCTATTGAGAATAACCTTTCAAAATCAACGTAGGCCTTATCCATCACATAATAGGAGCCTTCCTTAATTGGAATTTTGTCAAGTACATTAACATCATGTACATCGCCTTCTGAAATAAAAATAAATTCCGGGATAGAAGTTTTGCAATCCAAAAGTGTATGAATTTTCACTGCAGCTTTCGTTGTTCTAAAAGTAGCCCACCAAAAAACATCCAAACATAAATCGATGGTTGTTGAATCAAATGCATAAATATCTCCTTTCAGGTTAATATCAAGTTGGTTATAATCTTTGTACAATTCTTTTGCATGTTCAATTAACTTCATTCCAAAATCCTGGAAAATTCTCCAGTCACGGTTTTCGTTTGCTCTTGAAACAGTGGATTTATCAAAGACCTTTCCTATTCCCAGATGAAATAGCTTAGATGAATTTAATTTAAGACACAACATTGTATCACTCATACTCTCCCGATGAGTCAGTTGACCAAAAGACAAACAAAGAAAATGTTTCCAGCTTGAAAAATCTTTTGTCTTATAATTCCCATTGTATTGCTTCACAATATTTTTAAATATATCTTGGCTGGCAAAATCCATAATTTGGGAGAAGGCCATCTTTCCTTGGTTCATAATCAGCGTTTTATACAAAGAACGCAAGAAATAAATTCAAATCAACGCCAACTTAAAAACGCCTGTACTTCACTGATAGCAAGGACTTCAAAGAACAAATATTAAAAACAACGCAACGCTAGTGAAATATTCTCTTTATTAACAAAGTAGTTTGCATTAGTAAATCATTCTTCCAAACCAGCAAGCTTTTATTGTGCAGCCAGTAATGAAATCCATTGGATATAAAAATCTACGCTCCATCTTTTCAGGCTTTGTATCTCTGCCTTTAATGCAGCTAATCCTGAAATTTGTGGGGACAAGTTGTTGTAGCTTCTTATTTTTTGGTGTGCACCCCCTATTTGGCCTGGCAGGCATCGGCATATTGAAAGTTAAACAGACAATGTGTTAACGAAATGAATGAAGTGCCGTAATGCTTTGCATTATTAGTATAAATCTTCAGATATAAAAAAAATAAACGGGTAGTTATGTAGCCGTTTATTTTAAAAAATGAAAAATTAAAACTTGAATAATTAAAACGCCCTTACTTCTTTTTATTGCTTCGGTAAAACATACTTACAAGTAGTTCGTTATATGATTGCATTTTCAATCTCTTTATTGACTTGATTAATGATCCGTCAAACTCCAATAATGCTTCGTAGAAGATTAAAAAAAAGATTTATGAAACCTAAATTTCTTACCGTCAGAAGAACCAAACTTCTGTTCATCCAACTGTGTTTGTTAATTATATACACCCGCAAGGGCAGAAGATTAATAAAACGCCGGACTAAATCTTCTTTTGAGAAGACCATATATTATTAATTAAGCAAGTAGTTACTTTTTAGATATCTGGTTGAGGTTCGTATATTTATTCGTAGCGCTAATTTTGACAAACTAATATCTGACTATTAAATTTAAATCAGTATGGATCATTTGACAACTATGGATTTTGACTTGCAACCTGGTAATCTTCAAAATGAATTAGTTACAATCCGGCCAGTTAAAATTAACGACTTTGAGAGACTTTATCAGGTAGCCTCAGATCCTTTAATCTGGGAGCAACATCCAACAACAAATCGTTATAAAAGAGAAGTGTTTGAGCAATTTTTTGACGCTGCAATCAAATCGGAAAGTGCATTCATTGTTTTTGACACCAATACTGATGAACCTATTGGAAGTAGTAGGTTTTATGAATATGATAAGGACAAAAAAACAATTGCAGTAGGATATACCTTTTTGGCAAGAGCGTATTGGGGTACAAGATATAACAGAGCTTTAAAATCATTAATGCTCAACTACGCTTTTAATTTTGTGAATACAGTTATTTTTCATATCGGAACAGACAATATACGTTCCCAAAAAGCAATTGAAAAATTAGGGGCGAAAAAAATTGAACAGGTAGAAATAAAATATTATGAGGATCAAAGTGCTTTGCATTACGTCTACCATATAGACAGAGAAGTCTGGGAAAGAAATTAAGAAATGAAATAAAATTAAATACTGCTAACAATTTGGCAATGCTTTACGTTAGCAACAACTTTTATTCAACTTCATTAAATAAATGATAATACCTTACGGCATTAAGATTCGGGCACTTTTCTTTTTAATTTAGCAGCTTCCTGTCAAACGTTTCTACTGCTTACACA
>JBPCQG010000094.1:0-7290 GCA_050998315.1 Chitinophagaceae bacterium | reverse complement strand
GCTTCTGCCTCTGTAACTTCCGGTTGTGAAAGATAATGATACAGGGGAGATAACCTTCCTTCTTCTCTATGTTTTTGAATAAGGTAATCTATCATGTCGCCATTGGTAGCATGAACATTTATCAATCCTCCTTGTTGTTTCACTTCTTCCATCAAACCTATCATCTGCCTGTCATCTATCATCAATGCACCTTTGTACGCCATAAAAGTTTTAAAAGATGTGATGCCTTCATCTTCTATAAAATGTTTTATTTCTTTTTTGGTGTTGTCATTAAAATCTGTAACCGCCATGTGAAAACTATAATCCCCCACACAGTTGTTACTGCTTCTTCCTTTCCATTCATCTAATGCAGATTGCAGTGAGTTTCCCTGCTTCTGCAAAATGAAATCGATTACCATTGTTGTTCCGCCAAACAGTGCAGCTCTTGTTCCTGTTTCATAATTGTCGCTGGAAAATGTTCCCATAAAAGGCATATCCAAATGCACATGTGGATCAATGCCGCCGGGAAAAACCAATTTCCCTGAAGCATCAATTTCTCGATCAGTTTTTACATTTAAATTTTTACCGATGGTTGAAACAGTTTCTCCTTCAATAAAAATATCGGCGATATAATCCGCATCAGCTGTGATAATTCTTCCGTTTTTAATTACGATGGACATACATTTATTTTTTGAATCCAATTCTTTCCCTGTGTTCCCAACTTTTTGTATTTACTTTTTCCTCCAGCAGATTTTCAATAGAATCATAAATATTCTTCAACTGCACATCATGTTCATCAATTCTATCTTTTAGCTGTAGGAATAATTCTGAGAGCTCATTTTTTTGTAAGGCTAATTTTCTCAAAGCTATAAATGCTCTGATAATTGCAATGTTCATTGTTCTAGCTATTGGACTCTTTAAAATACTTGATAACATTGCTACTCCATGCTCTGTAAATGCATATGGCAAATATTTAGCGCCCCGATATTTAGATCTCATCACGATTTGTGATGAGTTATTTTCTAAAGGCGAGGTCATCACAATTTGTGATGAGATATTCTTCCATTCTTTAGCTGTAAGCTGAAACATGAAATCTTTGGGGAAGCTATTAATGTTTCTTTTTACAGACTGGTTAAAAACCCTTGTTTCAACCTCATATAACTCTGCAAGGTCAAAATCAAGCATAACCTTTTCACCTCTTACTTCGAAAATCCTATTTTGAATTAACTGTAATTGCATTTAGACTAATTTCTTATACGATTGCATCATCAAAATATAACTAACCCCTGATACAAAGAAACCTACAAACCATGCATAATTATAAAGATGCGAAACCCATTGTGGCACTGCATCCTGTGACATCACTTTTATTGTTACCAAAAACCCGGGAATGTTTGGGATAATGCCTAACAACAATGCTGTGATAGCACGCCAATTAAATCCGCTACTAAAATTGTATTGACCAGAGTGCTGATACAATTCATTTGTATTAAGCTCTTGTTTTCTTATAAAATAATAATCAGCAATCATAATTCCACCTATGGGACCAAGCAAACCTGAATAACCAACCAGCCATGTAAGGTTTGCAAAATCATTTGCCGGGCTAACAATGTTCGCAGCAATGTTTGTCGCTAAGGTTGAAATTGCCACTGCTATCATGGCAATGCTCACTAATAATTTACTACTGAACTTTCCTGCTAATACAATGGGATCCCAAATAGTTTCTCCATAAATGATCATAGTTGCTGAAGTAACTACTACACCAATGAATGCAAACAATGTCATTGAAGTAGGAAGTCCGATCGCTTGTCCGTTTATTTGTGCTTTCTGACTTTTTGCGTATCGAGTAAAATCAGGAATATTTAATGACAACGTTGCCCAAAAACCAATCATGCCTGTTAATGCAGGAAAAAAGAAGTCCCAGAAAGCACCATTGGTAGCGAACCTGGAAGGCTGGCTTAAAATCGGACCTAACCCATTTCCTGCATTGATCGCCCAAAATAAAAGGGCCAATGCAGCAAAGGGTAGAAAGAATGCTTTAAACACTAAAAGCTTTTTAATACTCTCCACACCAAGATAAACCACGAACATATTTAATAACCAAAAGAAAAAAAAGCAAATAGCCGGACCGGTTTGTAAACCAAATGAGGTTGGAAAAATCTGCGGCAAATTTGCCAATGAGGGAATCCATAATTTCATCATCTGATAAATTGCAAAACCACCGATCCATGTTTGAATACCAAACCATCCGCATGCAACAATTGCTCTAAGCATTGCAGGAATATTTGCACCTTTCACACCAAAACTTGCTCTTGCAAAAACAGGAAATGGAATTCCGTACTTAGCGCCTGCATGTCCATTTAAAATCATGGGAATTAACACAATTGCATTGCCCAAAAATATTGTAAGGCTCGCCTGCCACCAGTTCATTCCTCCACCAATTAATGAACTTGCCAACATATAAGTAGGAATACACAAGCTCATGCTTATCCATAGTGCTGCATAGTTCCATGTATTCCATGTTCGCTTAGTTTGCGGAATGGGAGCCAGGTCTTCACTGTAAAGAGAAGAGGATTGTATATCAGTTTCATTTTGGCTCAAGACTAAATTTTTACACGAATTAAAATCTTATTAATCTTTTAATCCTATTAATCATGGTTCAGACAATTAAATCACCGGAATATATTCATCAGCAATAGAAATAGCCTGGTCAATAATCGCCAAACCTTCATCTACTTGTTCTTTTGTTATGCAAAGCGGCGGAGCGATGAAAATATAATTCCATCTTACGAAAGTGTACATTCCCAACTCTCTCAGCTTTGCAGCTACTTTATTCATTGGTCCCATTTCATCAGCTTTGGCATTATAAGGAACCATTGGTTCTTTTGTTTTTTTATCTTTAACCAATTCGATACATCCCAATAAACCTGTATTTCTAAAATCACCAAAGCTGGGATGAATCAATTTCATAGCTTCCACTTTTGCCTCAATATATTTCCCCATCGTTGCCGCATTTTCTATCATATTTTCATCTTCATAAATTTTCAGCACTTCATTTCCTGCAGCGCAACACACCGCATGTGCGGAATAAGTAAGCCCAAGCCATAAAACATTATCATCGTAATGCTTTGCTATTTTATCAGAAACTATCAATGCCCCTAAAGGAAGATATCCTGCTGTAATGCCCTTTGCAGTTGCGATCATATCAGGAATCACATTATAATTATCCATACCAAACCATTTACCTGTTCTTCCAAAACCACTCATCACTTCGTCTGCTATCAATAATATTCCATACTTATCGCAAAGCCCTCTTATCTTTTGTAAATAATCAGGCGGATATTTTATGCAACCCGAAGTTCCGCTTTCTCCTTCCATAATTATTGCGGCAACATTTTGTGGTCCTTCAAATTGAAGAACCCTTTCTACATGGCTTACACATTCTCTGTTGCATAATTCAGGTCCCGGTTGCCCCCACGGACAACGATAGCAAAATGGATCTTCAACATGAATAATATTTGGTACCTGCTGTGAATCAGAAGGCAACTTTCTGGGATCACCACCTGCAGTCATTGCTCCATAGGATGCTCCGTGAAATGCCCTGTACTTTGCTATAATTTTATGTCTGCCTGTATATAATCTTGCGAGCTTAATTGCATTTTCAATTGCCTCAGCGCCGCCGGTTGTAAATAAAGTTTTATTCAATCCCTTAGGCGTTATCTCTGCTAATTTTTTACCAAGGTCACCCCGTGCCTTTGTAATGCAACTTGGTGTTACATAGCTTATCTGTTGCATTTGTTCCATCACCGCCTGCGTTACACGCTGGTTTCCATGACCAATATTTACATTGACCAACCCGGAAGAAAAATCAATGTATTTTTTTCCATCATAATCATAGAGATAAACACCTTCACCATATTTCACAGCAATTGGATTTAATCCTTTTTGTTTGCTCCATGAGAATAAGGTGTAATCATTATTATCCTTAATGATTTCGTCAGTATTAGTTTTTTTATGAAGCAGGGTTTCTACAATGTTCATTATTTATCTTTTATAAGAATATTTAATCTGATTTAAACCCAATTCTTTTTCTGCTTTTCCATGAATTATTGTTTCAGCTCTTTATCGGTTTTATCATCTAATAAATTTTCTATCGCTTCGTAAATGCTATTGAGCTGAACATCATGTTCACCCAGATGGCTTTTTAAATTTGCTACCTGTTCTATGATTTCATTATATTTAAGTGCATTTTTCTTAAGTTCAATAAAGGCCCTTACAACTGCAATACTCATTTTTACAGCCCGTTCACTTTTTAATATGCTGGCAAGCATGGTTACGCCGTGCTCGGTAAAAGCATATGGAGTTATATCTACATTTCTTTTCTTTTGTGATGCGGTCGCAAATTGCGACCGCATATTAATTTGTTCGGGACTTAGTTGCGTTTCAGATGCGGTAACAAATTGTGACCGCATGCTTGCATTTTCTTCCAAATCAACATTTTGCGTTGATGCGGTCGCAAATTGCGACCGCATAGTTAGCCATTCTTTGGAAGTAAGACGAAACATAAAATCCTTAGGAAAGCGATCTGTATTTCTTTTCACCTGTTCATTCAATCTCCTTGTTTCTACTTCATATAATACAGCTAAATCAAAATCCAGCATTACTTTTTGATCACGAATAATATGAATTTTATTAACGATTCTTTCCTCAGGAATTAACTTGATGATATTTCGCTTTGCTTTTGCCATGGTTTCTTAATGATGTCACAAATTGTGACATCATAGTTACATTATTACTATTATTTGTTTTGATGCGGTCGCACTTTGCGACATCGTATTTTTTGTTGCCAATTGCTGAAAAGTACAAGTGAGTGACCCTTCGTCGCTTTGCTCCTCTGGGCAGGCTGAACGATGATGCTATGAAAAACAAATGTTGGTTACCAAAAATTAACTCATCCAATTCACTCCCGCCTCCGCATTCCATTTAGTTGTCGACTTCTTAAGCTTCGTCCAGAATTCAATAGAACTTTTCCCTGTAATATCACCAACACCGAATTTACTTTCATTCCATCCGCCAAAGCTGAAAGGTTCTCTCGGCACGGGCACACCCACGTTCACTCCTATCATGCCTGCGCTTGCATGATCAATAATATACCTTGCCGCACCACCATTTTGTGTAAAAACTGAAGCAGCATTACCATAAGGATTAGCATTTTCAATTGCCAAAGCTTCATCAACCGTATTTGTCCGCATGATGCTAATAACCGGTCCAAAGATCTCTTCCTTAGCAACTGACATTTCAGGCTTTACATAATCAATTACAGTGGGACCAACATATGTTCCGTTCTCTTTTCCGGCTACCGTTGTATTTCTTCCATCCACTAAAATTTTTGCGCCATCTTTTTCAGCTTCTGTAATATATTTTTCAATCTTTTCTTTTGATTCCCTATTGATAACCGGCCCCAGGTTTTTACCGGGAATTATTTTTCTTGCCTCATCGCAAATTTTCTCAATTATACTGTCAATATTTCCCACGCCAATCATTGCGGAAGCAGCCATACAACGCTGTCCTGCGCAACCACTCATACTGGCTGCAACATTTTGTGCAGTCATGCCGGGAATTGCATCGGGCAAAACCATCAGGTGATTTTTAGCCCCGCCTAATGACAGGCATCTTTTATAATTTGATGTTGCTCTTTGATAAACGATCTTTGCAACCTTTGTTGAACCAACAAAAGATACTGCCTGTATATCCGGATGATCACAAATGGCTTCCACAATTTCAACATCACCATGAACAACACTAAAAACTCCGTCAGGCAAGCCTGCTTCTTTTAAAAGCTCTGCTATTCTTCCAATGCATAATGGAACTTTTTCAGATGGTTTTACTATCATACAATTTCCCAAAGCAATGGCATTTGGTATTGTCCAATTTGGAACCATAGCCGGAAAATTAAACGGTACTATGGAAGCTACAACTCCCAGAGGCACATGCTCTGTTCTGCACTCCACACCACGACTAACTTCAAGTATTTCTCCCGTAACCAGTTGCGGTAACGATGTTGCAAATTCAGTTAGTTCAATGCATTTTTCAATTTCAGCAATGGATTCACCAATAGTTTTTCCATTTTCTTCTGAGCATAATTCAGCCAGCTCCTGTAAATTTTTTTCAAGAAGATATTTATACCGGAAAAAAACCTGTACTCTTTCTTTAATTGGTGTTTTACTCCAATGAGGGAAGATCGCTTTGGCAGCTCTTACCGCTTCATCCAGATCAAAAGATGTTGACATGGGAACTTCAGATAGTTTATTACCATCTATCGGGGAAATAACATCCAGCTTACGGGTTGAAGAACCGTTTGCAAACTCTCCTTTAATATAATTTTGAACAGGTTTATATTTCATTTAAAAATTTTACACTATAATAAAAAGCAACTGAAAATTTAAGACATTTTCATTTAATAAAAAAATTCAAGCGCTGCTCAATCTATATAAGTTTTTATAAAGATAAAGAAGCAATTAAGTTATCGAGTTTTCTTCTTACCAATCTCGTTTTGCAGGATAAGCGAAAAAATTACTGAAACGATGGCTACCACAATTCCCGCCGCTACATCAAAGGGGAAATGCTGCGCAAGATAAATACGTGAATAGCCTACGGTTAATGCATATATAAGTCCGGCAATAAGCCACCACGTATTATCAAATACCAAACAAAAGATTAAATAAAATACAAAAGCTGTAGCAGTATGCCCGGAAGGAAAACTTCCGGTTGCATGAACTGTTACTCCCTTTACGGTATGAATAAATTCTGAAGTGATTGCAGCTGTGGGTCTAAGCTCGTCGGGTACTATTAAATATTTACAAGCTTGGGTAAATAATGTTGTGAGAGCGAAACAACTAATGAGAAAGGGAAGCAATTTTTTACCCTCTTTATAAATAAAGTGTAACAGCAAGGGTACCCACAACAATCCATCGCCGAGATTAGAAAAAAAACGAAAAAAGTAGTCTGCAAAAATTCCCAGGTCAGTATTTAATATAAGAAAAAGGGTTGTTTTTCCCAGGAAATATGAGAATATAAAAAGAGCCATTGCCCAAAACATTGATATGATTAATCCTATCCTGAAATTTTTATAGTTAAGGGTTTGCATGTTTTACAGAATTATAGTTTATGACAATTCAAAAATTGTGTTTTGTTGCGGCAAAAATGTAATGCTTTAAGTAAAGCAATAATTCATTCTGTCGATATCTACTGCATAACAATCTTGTTGAAATTTTAGAGTAATCTGGTTGTTTATCAAAGATCCATCTCAAT
>JBPCQG010000490.1:0-5250 GCA_050998315.1 Chitinophagaceae bacterium | reverse complement strand
ACTTTTATCAGTATGCAAGCCGCTTTTGCATGTGAAGCGTAATTAAAATAACGATTCCTAATCTTACTTTAATTTTTTAATTTGTATACGAAGGCCAAAATATTAATTGCGGATGACTCCTTAGATTTACTGGATGCTTTAAAGTTATTTTTAGCGGAACGATCATACCGGGTATGTACAGTTTTTTCTGAAGAATTATTTACACAGAACTTAAAAATTTTAAACCGGATGTAATTATTTTAGATGTTTACATAAAAAGCATGGGGGATGGCAGAGAAATTTGCAGAAGCATTAAATCTGATATCGAAACTAAAAATATACCAGTAATATTAATGTCTGCAGATTATAAAGAGTTGGAAAATTATAAAGAATGCAGCGCTGACGCAGTTATTGAAAAGCCCTTCAATCTTTTGGAGCTTACCAAACAAATAGAATCAGTGGTTGATGTCAACATTGGTAATGATATTTACTAAACATAGCCCAAATTCATAAGAACAATATAAGGTTAGAAATATTTTTCTTCCACCACTTTTATATGATGAGTTACATGCCCGATGATAATAAAACCAAGGCTTAGTACTGACAAGCTGTTATTATTTGCCGTACCTTTTAGCTGAAGCGTTTCATCTGAAAAACTATTATAGAGATCTTCTGTTGTTCTTCTTACATTAATAAATTCATTACTTAAGCTTTTCCAGCTTCTTGCATTTGCATTGGAATTACCAGCGTACAAATTTTCGTCAAATGATGGAAGGGAAATCGTTTCTTTTCTTGCAAAGCATAATGCCCGGTAACCAAATATCCTTTCCCCATCTATAATATGCTGCAATAATTCCTTTAATGTCCATTTGCCGGGTGCATATGCATAAGTGGATTTCTCTTCATCAACAGAGCGTAAAAAAATTTCAATTTGAGGGAACTGATTTTTAAAAGCATCTGATAAGTTTTCTTCCAAAACCTGATTTATATATCTGCCAAAATATTGGGGATAATCTGTATCAAATGGTTTTGACATAATTGTGAGTTGTGAGTTGTGAGTTTACGAGTTGCGTGTTACGAGTTGCATTTTTATTTACTATCATAAAGTTACTTACACCATTCACTATTCACAACTCACCAGGTTATCCTTTTTTCTGATTTACTATTTTTGACTTTATAATAACTGGTTGTTATTTATTAATTCTCTCACCTTTAATTGTGGCAGCAAGTTTTACTGCTTCATAAGCATTCACAATTCCCCCCGTTTTTGAAATATCAGAAAGTGCAACATCCTGTTCACTCCCAGGCATTTTTATTTTTTCTTTAAGGGAAACAGATGATTTTTCAATCACATATTTTAATTGATTTGCACTAAGATCAGGATAATATTCTAGTATAAAAGCTGCTATTCCTGCTACTATGGGACATGCCATGCTCGTTCCGTTATAACTGGCATAATCATTTCCCGGAATAGTTGAATAAATTTTTACGCCGGGGGCAAATACATCTACTTCTTTTTTACCATAATTACTAAACTCGGCTACAATTCCTCCATTAACAAGATCCCCACTGGCACCAACTGTGATAAAATTATTTGCCCTGCCTTTTCCATCTGAATACGTAGAAGCAGGGTAGTGATCTGCCATATCTATATTTTTTGCATCATTACCAGCAGCATGCAAGAGTAGAACGTCTTTAGCTTCAGCATATTTAATTGCATCATCAACCCATTTTTTTTGAGGTGAAAAATATTTTCCAAAGCTCATACTGATTATTTGTGCACCATTGTCTACTGCATACCGAATACCCAAAGCAATATCTTTATCATGTTCATCGCCCTCAGGAGGCAATACACGTACCGTCATGATCTTTACGTTATCTGCTATTCCATCCATTCCTTTACCATTATTTCTGGATGCTGCAATAATCCCTGCAGTATGGGAACCATGTGAATGTGCACCTGCCATTACATCACTGTTTCCATAAAATCTGTCATTAATATTCAATTCATCATCTTTTACAATTTCTCCGCGAAAATCTTTTGGTGGATTGTCTACAGCTTCTGCTTTTCTCAATTCCTTTTCATAGTTATCAATTACATTTTTATTTGAAATATCATCATTATTTTTGTTCAATTTACAAGTGCTCAGGTGAACAGATTTAGTATTTTGAGCATATACATTTGTAGGAAAGTAATTTTTAAGATCTTCACAAGTGTATTGAGTTTTATTAAGATCTTTTGAAATAATCGAATCTCCTTTTTTTAGAGAAGGCAAAATCCTTTTTATAAAAAGTATTTCATTGGGATCAACATCAATTTCTATTTTTTCTTTGACTTTGCGATACATTTCTATTTCAGCTTTTACTTCAGGGTTTTTGGCTGAGGAAGAATCAGGTATTGATGTTCCATATTTTGCTTTTAGTTTATGATAAATTCTTGCGCTTTCGTCAGAATCTTGATATACATTCTTACCATCTTTGCCGCCAAGAAAATTCCATCCGTATACATCATCAACATATCCATTATCATCATCATCTATGGCATTACCTGGAATTTCTTTGGGATTATGCCATAATACATTTTTAAGATCTTCATGTAAAGTATCCACACCGGTATCTAAAACAGCAACAATTACCTGCTTACTTGTTTTGCCTTTTACAAACCCATAAGCTTTATCCAGGCTTATACCATAGTAATTGCCATTGGTTTTATCAAGTTGATACCAACTTTTTGTAATTTCTTTTTTTGCAGTGCCCTGTGCAAGTGAAACAAATGGAAGTGTGGTTATTATTAAAAAGGTAAATAAGGTGTGTTTTACAAAATCTTTCATTAGCTATTTTTAATTATGCAAATATTTAAATAAAACATGGCAAATAGCTTACCATTTACTAACATTACCAAAATTTTAGAATGATCTTTGGATATGAAGTGAAAATTTCAGACAGTAAATTTTATTCCCTGCGCAAGTGGAAGTTTGTTTGTATAATTTATTGTATTGGTTTGCCTGCGCATATAATTTTTCCATGCATCACTGCCGCTTTCACGTCCGCCACCAGTTTCTTTCTCTCCGCCAAAAGCGCCACCAATTTCAGCGCCTGAAGTTCCAATATTCACGTTTGCAATACCACAATCGCTACCTGAGGCAGAAAGAAACCGTTCAGATTCTCTCATGTTTAAAGTAAAGATAGAACTGGATAATCCCTGCGGTACATTATTTTGTAACGCAATAGCTTCATCAAGGGTTTTATATTTAATAAGATAAAGAATAGGGGCAAATGTTTCCTGTTGAACAATTGCGAAATCATTTTTAACTTCAGCTATGCAGGGTCTCACAAAGCATCCGCTTTCGTATCCGGCACCGTTTAGTACACCACCCTCCACAACAAATTTTCCTCCCTGTTGTTCACACTTTTCAAGGGCGTCTAAATACATTTTTACTGCATCTTTATCAATCAGTGGTCCTACATGGATATGTTCCTGCAAAGGATCACCAATTTTTAAATGGGTATACGCTGTTACTAATTTTTCTTTAAAGATGTCATATACATCCTCATCAATTATTAAACGCCTGGTTGTTGTGCATCTTTGTCCGGCAGTACCTGCAGAGCCAAACAAACTACCTATCAATGCCATATCAAGATCAGCCTCTTTGGAAATTATTATTGCATTATTTCCTCCTAATTCCAATAGGCTTTTTCCCAGCCTTGATGCTACAGCAGCGCCAACTGCTTTACCCATTTTTGTTGATCCTGTTGCAGAAATTAAATCAATTCTTTTATCATTACTAATCCATTCACCAACTTCCCGCCCGCCGATAATTAAATTATTTACCCCTTCAGGTACTTCATTTTTTTCAAATACAGAAGAAACAATATGCATACATGCCAGAGCACACAAAGGAGTTTTTTCAGATGGTTTCCATACACACACATCGCCGCAAACAAATGCGAGCATAGTGTTCCAGCTCCAGACAGCCACCGGAAAATTAAACGCAGAAATAATGCCCACAATACCAAGCGGATGGTATTGTTCATACATCCTGTGTCCCGGTCGCTCGCTATGCATTGTTAATCCATACAATTGCCGGGACAAACCAACCGCAAAATCACATATGTCGATCATTTCCTGTACTTCTCCCAAACCTTCCTGCAAACTTTTCCCCATTTCATAGCTAACCAATTTGCCCAATGGCAATTTATTTTCTCTAATGGCATCACCAATTTGTCTTACAATATCCCCACGTTTTGGTGCAGGCCATAAACGCCATCTTAAAAATGCTGCCTGCGCTACTTGTATTACTGTCTCGTAACTTTCTTTATCAGTTGTATTCACTGCTGCAATGAGTTTCCCATCTACAGGAGAATGCGATTTTATTTTATCACTTTTGGATGATAGCCACTGCGTACCTGTTGATACACCTTTATTATTTTGAGTGATTTTTAATTGAGAAAGAAAATCCATCTGGTAATTTTTGTAAAGATATACACCTTTGAAAGGTTTCAGAGGTTTAATAAGTATAAGCGTTCCATAAGTTGACTGTAACCTTTAAAACTTTTAGACCTTTCGAACTCCTGAAACTTTTTAGTATTGTTCATTTTCTGTTGGAAAACTTTTGCTCTTAACATCTTTAATATAGTTTTGAACTGCGCCGGTAATTTGTTCGTGCATGTTAAGATACTGTCGCAAAAACCGGGGCTTGAATTCCGTATTTATACCAAGCATATCATGCATAACCAAAACCTGCCCGTCGCAGTGCATACCTGCGCCGATACCTATGGTGGGTATGTTTAAACTTTCTGTGACCTGCTTAGCCAGGGAGGCGGGAATTTTTTCCAAAACTATTCCAAAACAACCAGCTTCCTGCAACATCAGTGCATCCCTTTTTAATTTATCAGCTTCTGCTTCTTCCTTTGCCCTTACAGTGTATGTACCGAATTTATAAATAGATTGCGGCGTTAATCCCAAATGCCCCATAACAGGAACACCAGCGCTAATAATACGTTTTACAGATTCCAATACTTCTTCTCCACCTTCTAATTTTATAGAATGGGCGCCGGTCTCTTTCATAATCCTGATCGTGGAATGCAATGCTTCTTTGGAGTTACCCTGGTAAGCACCGAACGGAAGATCTACAACAACAAGACACCTGTCAACACCACGAACCACAGATGAAGCATGATAGATCATTTGCTCTAAAGTAATTGGCAATGTTGTTTCATGACCAGCCATAACGTTGCTGGCAGAGTCTCCCACCAAAATAATATCAATCC
>JBPCQG010000370.1:0-4045 GCA_050998315.1 Chitinophagaceae bacterium | reverse complement strand
TCCTAATGCTTCCTCTATTATTAGAAGCTGGTTGAACTTTGCAACTCGTTCGCTTCGGCAACCGCTTGCTTTGTTTTCTGTGCCATCTTATGCAATTAACGTTTTATCCCATTGCTGCTGGCTGTCAAAAGTTTTATGGATGCAATGGCTGGTTATAATGTTATTTACATTATCAATAGCCTTCTTTACACCTTTGCTATTGTAACGTTTGGTGTCTCCATCCAATAACTCCACAGCTGCTTTTTCCGCTGTACTTGCACCCGATGGAACGATGGCTCTTTCGCAAATCTTATCATCAATGGTAACTTCGGCTTCCACGGTTGGGTTGCCTCTTGAGTTTAGAACTTCTCTTGCGTGAGTTTTTGTAATTTTCATGATGTCTTTATTTATTTCTTTTCTGCCGGTATAACCAATACAGGAACACATGCGTGTCTTATAACATGTTCAGCAATACTGCCGCTAAAAAAATGAGATAGCCCTGTTCTGCCATGCGTACCCATTACAATAATATCTGCCTCCCATTCTTTTGCAACATTTAGAATTTCTTCCTTTGGAAAACCCTCTGGTGTGAACTTGTATAATTTTTTTGCACCGTTGTACATTTTAATGAGTTGCTCTATCGTTTCCTGCGCTTCTTTTAGTAATATTATTTCGCTTTGTTCCCTTGTAGGACCGGCTTCGATACTTACGCTTTCTTTTGTACGGTCAACAACATACAATAAAGCCACTTCGGCATCTAAAGCATGGGCTAAATCAAAACCTGCTTTTGCGGCTTTTAAAGAAAATGGGCTACTATTTACAGTTATCAATATTTTTTTAAAATTCATAATTGAAATTCTTTAGAATAATTTAATACTGTTGATGCCTGCAAGCACCGCCAATAAAGTCAATGCAAAACTTCCTACAGAATACAAAATAAAAAGGGTTGTATTTCCTTGCTGTAATAGCTTTAAATTCTCATAAGCGAAAGCTGAAAAAGTAGTTAACCCACCACAAAATCCTGTTATAAAAAACAACCGCCACTCCTCGAAAAACCAATTGTACCGCTCGGATAGGGCATAAAATAAGCCAATCAAAAAACAGCCAACTATGTTTACAGTAAAAGTGGAAAATGGGAAACTGTATTGCTCATGTTTTGAGAACCATACCCCAACAACATAGCGCATTGATGAACCGATTGCACCACCTACACAAACAAAAAGAATTAATCGAAACATACCTACAAATGTTTAAATAATTAAACAATAATTTGTAGGCGTCATCAGCTCTAAAAGCGGTTGGATAAGGAAGACACCATTTCCTATGAGAGATATGTGAAGGTAGGAAAATGTTTTAAGAAAGCCCGAAGGCTACGGTAGTGGTGCGTTTAATGCTTGTTCTCAACAGTTTTCTTATTCAGTTCTGTATGTTATTTTTCTTTAATCGCTCAAATAACCAGACTGTTAGAATTAGCCATGCAAAGCCTATACAAATGCCTGCTAATACATCACTTGCGTAATGTACTCTTAAATAAATGCGGCTAAAGCCTATTAGCAGTGAAAAGAGAATTAAAATAGTTCCGATTATATTTTTAGACAGCTTTGGTATGTCGGTTTTCGATACGAGGTAAGTGAGCAAGCCATAAAAAATAAAAGCAGAAGTAGCATGACCGCTTGGAAAACTAAAGTTCTGCAACTTTGCAATTAAGGGATGTGGCGGACGAATACGGTGAAAGGATATTTTCATAAAGTAATTAACCACAAAGCCACCGATGCCAATAGCTGCAATCTCCAATGCTCTTTTCCAGTTTTTAAAAAGCACATATAAAAGCACTAA
Source organism: Chitinophagaceae bacterium (assembly GCA_050998315.1). Classification (GTDB taxonomy): domain Bacteria; phylum Bacteroidota; class Bacteroidia; order Chitinophagales; family Chitinophagaceae; genus Ginsengibacter. The sequence continues at coordinate 2,230 of JBPCQG010000370.1, read as the reverse complement.
TGCGCCATAAGCTATTTGTAAAAAAGTAGCTGAAGCAAAGTATGTAACTCCCTTCATGAAGCCGGTAAGATTATCACTAATTATATTAGCTGAAAGAAAAGCAAAAACCCTGTTATCTGCTGCATCTTCTTTTTCCCATAGTACTTCATGCATAATAAAGACAAAGAAAAATATTGCTGCTGCAAACAGGATTATTAGAATGATTAGTCCAAGTGGTAGCTTTTTAAAATATTTTTCATTGAAGTTTTTAGTGCTTTCCATATAATGAGTAAAAATATTGCATCGTCTATTTGTGCCTTAAAAAAAAAGCTACCGAAGTAGCTTTTTAGCTCTAACATTATTCGTTTAGTTGCTTATATTTTAATGCTTATAGTTGCGTAAACATTTCTTCCATCGCTCGACCATATGCCGGGGCCAGGGTAAAAGGTTGGACGTTTTGTGAAGTATTGCTTATTGAAAATGTTACCGATACCCGCTCTGAAAGTGAAGAAAGAATTTGTTTTTAGTGTTGCATTAAAGTCCCATACTGAATAGGAAGGCGTAAAGCCTTTTGCACCACTTGCAGGAGGTGTAATTGTATTTAACGCATCTGAAAAAGTGGAGCTTGTGTAATTGTATAAAATTGTACATGTAAAGCTTTTGTATAAAACATCAATACCATTACGGCTAATCCAATTTGGTACTGCTTCTACTTTATTTCCTGCTATTGATTTATTTGCTGTACCATTTGAAACTTGTCCTGTAGTATATTTTGCATCCATGAAGGCTGTTGAAGTAAATACACCTGCAAACAGGTTATTGGTGAGAGGAAATTTATATTGTACAAACAATTCCATGCCGTTTGTTAGACTGTTACCTACATTGGTTTTATAGGTGTAAGATTGCCCTGCATTGTCTAGTAATACTAAAGTTCCTAAACGATTTTTATACAGAAGCCTAAAGTAATTTAAATCGTACTGTAGATGCTTTACAGCTTTGCCTCTAAAACCTGTTTCAATATTGTAACCATAAGCATCGTTTAAACTTTTATCAATGCGTTCATATGTTGATGCTGGTACAATGTCTTTAAAGATTACCGGCCGGTAAGCCTGTGAGAAGCCACCATAAAACATATTCTCATTTGGCAGTTGATATTGTGTGCTTATTCCTAAAAGAGTGAAGTGGTGTTTAATGTTGTTGGGCAGTTCATCTGCTGAATAATATTTTATTACTCCACCCATTTTTGAATTACCGTTTTCAAACCTGATACCGGGTGAAACTGACCATTGTTTACTAAGCTGAAATGAATTTTCTGCAAACAAAGCAACGTTGCTTGTCTTAAAGTGGATGTCACGACCAAACTCCGGTTCTAATACTGAAAGGTCGTAATCTGTGCCTGTTGTTCCTTTGCCTAACTGCTGACGATGTAAGTCGTTGTTCATGTAAACTACTCCTGTTGCTAACTTGCTTTGGATAGTACCAAGATTGTATTTATGCAAAAGTTTTATTTCGATTGTTTTACTGTTGAACAGGTCTATATCTACCTGCCTGTTTTTATAATTACCTGTTGCAGCGTCAATATTATCCGGAACATTTGCAAATGCATCTAACTGAACGCTGCTCCGGTTACCAAAGACACCTGAAGCAGTTGCATTTATTTTCGTTCTGTCTGATAGTTTCCAGATTAAATTGAGTGAAGGAATGTATATATCAGGGCTAAAATAATTCCGGCTCCTGGTGCTTGCTCTTGGGTCTGCATTGAACATACTATCGTTTAAAGGACCTGGAATGTGATAAAGGTATTTTGACCTTCCAAATTCTCCTTTTAATGTTACCTTATTGGAAAAGGCATATTGAAGCTGAACAAATTGTGCCTCTGCATCTGATTGGCTGTTTTGTCTGTAACCTGTAGAACGTCTTCGGTAATAGTATGCTGAATAGCTGAACTTATTAATTGTACCACTGATTGCATTGTAGCTGCTAAATAACCCAAATGAACCGGCTGTATTTACGCTTTCAAATGCTAACGCCTTTGTAGTATCGGGTCTTTTTGTAACATAATTTATCATGCCTCCAAATTGTGCCCCGTATTGTAATGAACCTGTTCCTCTTACAAGTTCTATTTTTTCAAAACTTTCCATTGGAGCACTGTAATGACTGGCAGGATAACCATACATATCTGAATTGATAATTACCCCGTTTTGCCTGATGTTAAACTCCCAGCTGCGATGTGGGTCAAGCCCTCTTGTAG
>JBPCQG010000331.1:0-4439 GCA_050998315.1 Chitinophagaceae bacterium | reverse complement strand
ATTAACATACACCCTATTCTTCGTCCTTTGTTTGGATACATAAGGTTGCGCCTTCATTACGATGATAATAATATTTCGCCCAAATTTTCTTTAATAAATAATCATACAAAAACACAATTCTTTTCTTCTACATTAAATGGGATTTACAATTGGCCTCTACCTGAAATCAAGGAGTATAAAGTGAGTAGTGCAATTATTTATTTTGAAGATATGTTCCAGTTTTTTTCTTTTGCCACCCTGTTGCCTGTTCAGGATAACTTTTTTACACAGCCCGGGAATAATACTACAGGAGAATTAAAGGTTCAGCCAAAGAAAACAGAAGATATCAATACAAGGATTGATCAGATACGAAAAGTGCAAGGTGAATTTTTGAATTATAAAAATTTTGAGAACAACGATGATTTAAGGAGAATGGTGTGGAAGATATATGCAAAAAATAAAGAACTCGTTGTAAGGATTCCCGAGACTAATGACCCTTATGCATCGCATGTTTATTATTATGCCTCGTATTATAATGCAATGGGTAAGGGGCTGTACGGTGATTTTTATCCCATATTTCTAAACTATTTTAAAACGATGGTTTGGAATACTTATCAGCAGTTAAGCAAGCAAAATTTATTAATAAAATATATCCCTGACCAGGAAAGCAAAACAACTTTTATTGATGATGCATTAGAAAAAGTAAAATATATGATCAGCACATCGGAATGGCAAACTCAAAAAGATCTTCAGCAGTATTTTAAAAAAGAAGAAGCTTCTGTTCTATGCATTTCATCTTTAATAATTGCAGAAGATGTAGAAAACATTTTAGACAGAACCGGAAAAGACCTCGTAATTGTGTTTGTACAGTTGAGTAATTCTTTTAGTAAAGTAAATATTAAAGATTGGCTACAATGGGTATTTATAAAACCTGAAGTAGATGGGCTTGATAAATTAAGACTGATGTGGAATATGTCGCCCTTAAAAAGAAAAATTACAGACAATGAAAATAAGATCAGGGCTATACTTAAGAAAAGTGAAAGCGAAGTATTAGTTGTTTAGCATACAATGAAAATTGAAAAATTACATAGCTTTAAAAAGATCACGGCGCAATTGCTGTTGCTCATCCTGCCGGCTTGCGCTATTGGAGCGTATATGCTTTGGCATATCAACCAATATTACTCGGTTCTAAATGATCAATGGGTAAAACATACAATTTATTTGGCTGCAGGATTGTTAACAGGAAGCATCTTCTATAATTACAGGTTTCGTTTTATTTCAACTTTTATCCCTCTCATATTGTTGCTCCTTATAATTAGCAAAATTATACAAAACGTTTTCACAGGCGAATTTTCTGCTTTTTATGCAGCCACAACCTTTTTCATTTTTTCTTTTTTATTTATAGTCGGCTGGCTTGTTGGATGGGGGGTTGCAAGGATGAGGTATTTCCCTATTATTTTGTCTGCTTTATTATTAGCGATACAAATAATTGTAGTAAGTAAAACGACAGATATCACAGCACAAAAATTAATCGTTGCCTTTGCACCTGTTTTGGTTTTTGCCCTTTACATTATTTATACAGCAGAGCTTGTACGCAATATGAATGATGATGAGCCGGCGTTTGCATGGTTTATAGGTAGAAAACTGATAGGCTTTGCATTACTGGCTTCTCTTCTTTTAATATTGATATTCTCTTTTTTTAATAAAGAATTTAAAGCCATAGAAAAAGAATTTGGCGGTGGAGGTAAACAACAAAAGGAACAGGATAAAGAAAGTCTTACCAAAGAAAATAAAGATGGAACAGTAAGCAATAGAAAAGATATGGGAATGAGTGGAGGAAGAAAATCTTCCAAGCGGTTAGTATTCATTGCAAAGCTTGACAATTATTTCCCGGGCACTGAAACACCCAACCCGCTTTACTTCACCTACGATTATTATACAAAATTTGATACACTTACACAAACATTAGAGACCGATAGTCTTATGCCTTCCAATGATCTTTTTCAACCCGACCCTTCTAAAATTCCATTATACTTTACTCAAACTGATTCATCTGTTCTTTTAAAAGCTAAGGGAAATTTAAAGAGAAAGATAGTTAGCACGGAAGTATATAAAGCACTGTTATCACCTAAAGAATTCCTTGCTCCAAGCACTGCATTTTTTTGTCAGCCAATAGCTGTTGAAAAAGAATATAAGCAACAATTTAAAACTGCATACCGTGCAAAAATGTATGTAAGCGATTTAAACAGCGCTTATTTCATTTACAATCCTGCCGGAGACTCAATGCTGGAAAATTTTCAGCAGCAAAGGTTTGAAGAATTACGCAAAGTGAAGAACTGGAATAATGAGGATAACGGTTTTATGAGTTACTATACTTTCATTCCAAAAGGTGATTCATACGATTCTATAAGAAATTTAGCACAGCAACTTACGATAAATGCTGCAACACCTATTGATAAAATGATCGCTGTAAGAGAATTTTTTTTGAGCAAAGATGAAGATGGTCAGCCGCTTTTTAAATATACGGATAACCCGGGCATACCGGGCTTACCCAGTGCTAACAAACTCACTTACTTTTTATTTGAGAACCGCAAAGGATATTGCGCTTATTATGCCGGGGCAACATTATTCATATTAAGAGCATTAGGCATTCCGGCAAGAGTTGCGACAGGGTTTTTAACTGTTGACAGAAGTGATAAGAACAAAGGCTGGTATTGGTTTTATGAAGACCAGGCACATGCATGGGTGCAGGCTTATTTTCCGGGTTATGGATGGATGGATTTTGATACTACAGTACCCAGCACGGAACAGCAGCAATCTCCTGCACCCGATGGTACACCACCAATTACCGTACAATCAGCGCAATTTGTTTCTTTCGGTAAGGTATTGAATATTGATACTACTAAAAAGAGAGTTGAGATGCAGGTAGATAAAATGATCTTTCATGATAAAGTATTTGAATTGAAAGAGCCTGTAAAACTTGACATGGATGTATCCATAGCAACTATCAATAAAGACACAGGTTCAGTTCCTCTGAGTGAATTAAAAAAAGAAATGGAAATAACCGCAATGTCTTTTTCAGAACAAATAAAAAATATTATCCCGGTTGACAGTAATAGCTCTCAGGAAATATTTTCAAAAATTCCAAAACCTGCTCCTATTGATGAAATAACAATTTTGGATACGGAAAAAGAAAAGCAGCAAAAGAAAAAAGTGAAAAAAGAAAAAGAACCTTTTAACTTCCTCAGATTATTATGGATATCATTAGCAATAATTGGAGGAGTTATTTTACTAATATTGAGTTTGCCCTGGCTCATCTATCTCTGGTTTAGATTTAAAGCATTGCAAAATTCAAATCCTAAACAAAAGGCTTATTGGTCATATACTTCAGCTATGTACCTGTTAAATCAGTTAGGTTTTACACGGAATGATCTTTCGCCTTTGCAGTTTGCCAAACAAGATATTGATCAACGATTTAAAGCAAACTTTTCTACATTCATCCAGGCTTATCTAAAAACTAAGTATTCAACACAACCAATAACATCGTCTGAGGAAAATATAATCACGAACTTTTATTCTCCATTTGACAGATCAGTTAAGGGTCAAATTGCATTTACCCAACGCTTTTATAAATTTTTAAATTTCTACAGAACAATAAATTATTTTACCAAACCAAAAATATAAATGATGGAACAACAGGTAAACACTGAAGCAGCTTTGCAAAATATTCAGCATCTAACCGATAACATTGAAACAGTAATTAAGGGTAAGCGAAATCAAATAAAATTTGTTCTTACTGCTTTACTTGCTAAAGGTCATATATTATTGGAAGATAATCCGGGGACCGGCAAAACCGTGATGGCAAGAACTTTGGCGCAAAGTATTTCAGGTAGCAATGATAAAAGTGTAAACTTCAAACGAATACAATTTACTCCCGACCTCCTGCCAATGGACCTGATAGGATCTCATATTTTTGATGATGCAAAAAAAGACTTCATCTTTAAAAAAGGTCCACTGTTTTGTAATGTATTGCTTGCGGATGAGATCAACAGGGCTTCACCAAAAGTGCAATCTGCTTTGCTGGAATGCATGGCAGAAAATCAAATAACCATCGGTGAATTAACCTACAAGCTTGACAATCTTTTCTTCACCATCGCAACACAAAACCCCGTAGAAATGGAAGGCACCTATCCCCTGCCTGCGGCTCAATTAGACAGGTTTTTTATAAAAATAATTTTTGGCTATGTTGATGAAGAAACTGAGCTGGATATTTACAAAAATTATCTTGGAATAAATAATAATTTAAACAACATACACCAGGTGCTTGGTATTGATGAAATACTTTTTCTGCAGCAACAATGTGAAAATGTTTTTGTTCATGAAGAAATTATTAAAGCTGTAAGGAATATTGTGTGGGCAACAAGGAGACACCAGGATATTTTATTAGCGGCAAGTACACG
>JBPCQG010000196.1:0-2648 GCA_050998315.1 Chitinophagaceae bacterium | reverse complement strand
TTTTCATTAATTATTTTTTTGAGCAATTCTCTTGCATCGTTATAAAGTTTGGTAGCTTCTGTTCCAATTATTTTATCTTTTAAAATACCTGGAAATTTTCCATGCATTTCCCAGGCGATAAAAAATGGTTGCCAGTCTATATACTTTTCAATCTCGGTAAGATCGTAATCGTCAAAAACTTTTGTGCCGGTAAATTTTGGAGTAACAGGAGTAAAATCATCCCAGGTAACTTTAGCACCGTTCTTTTGAGCTACAGCAAATGGCAAATAATTTTTTACAGATTGCTTATTTCCAAAATCTACTTTAAGCTTATCATATTCCTTTTTTATGCCTTTTAAAAATTCAGGTTTCTGTTCTTTACTTAACAAACTTCCTGCTGCAGTTACACTTCTTGATGCATCCAGAACATGCAATACGCCATTATCATATTCAGGTGCGATTCTCACAGCAGTATGCATTCGTGAAGTTGTTGCCCCACCAATTAATAAAGGAATGTTAATACTTCTACGCTTCATTTCTTTTGCAATGTGTACCATCTCATCCAGTGAAGGTGTTATCAATCCGCTTAGTCCAATTATGTCAACGTTTTCTTCTTTAGCAGTTTGTAAAATTTTATCCGCAGGTACCATTACACCAAGATCAATGATATCATAGCCATTGCAACCCAATACAACACCAACAATATTTTTTCCAATATCATGCACGTCGCCCTTTACGGTTGCCAACAAAATTTTTGCGGCACCTGCACCTTCTTCATTTTTAGTTCCTGCAGCAACATGCGCAAGTCTGCGTTGTTCTTTTTCTGCTTCGATGTAAGGCGTTAAAATCGCAACAGACTTTTTCATGACCCTTGCGCTTTTCACTACCTGTGGTAAAAACATTTTTCCGCTGCCAAAAAGATCACCAACTATATTCATACCATCCATTAATGGACCTTCAATAACATCCAGGGGTTTTGGATATTTTACTCTGGCTTCTTCTGTATCAGCATCAATGTGATCTGTAATTCCATTCACAAGGGCATGACTTAAACGCTTTTCTACAGGCTCTGCTCTCCATTCTTCATCTTTTACCTCAGCCTTTCCTTTTTGTTTAACTGTTTCAGCAAATGCAAGGAGCTTATCAGTTGATTCAGGATCCCGATTCAGGATCACATCTTCACAAAGCTCTTTTAATTGTATCTCTATTTGCTCATAAACCTGCAGCTGTCCTGCATTAACAATACCCATATCCATTCCTGCTTTTATTGCATGATATAAAAAAACAGAATGCATGGCATCTCTAACAGCATCATTACCACGAAATGAAAAGGAAACATTACTCACCCCACCACTCACTTTTGTAAGAGGCATTTTTTCTTTTATTATGCCTGTTGCTTCAATAAAATCCACCCCATAATTGTTATGTTCCTCTATCCCGGTTGCTATTGCAAAAATGTTAGGATCGAAAATTATGTCCTGCGGATCATAGTCAACCTGTTCAGTTAGTATTTTATATGCACGTTCACAAATCTCAACTTTACGATCTTTTGTATCTGCCTGTCCTTTTTCATCAAAAGCCATTACGATAACAGAAGCGCCATAGCTTTTACAAATGATTGCTTGCTCAATAAACTTTTCCTCGCCTTCCTTCATCGAAATAGAATTAACAATACACTTGCCCTGCACGCATTTTAATCCTGCTTCAATTATGTTGAATTTAGATGAGTCGATCATGATGGGAATCCTTGCAATGTCTGGCTCTGCCTGCAAAAGATTGAGAAAAGTAGTCATTGCTTTTTCTCCGTCAAGTAATGCATCATCCATGTTCACATCTAAAATTTGTGCACCACTTTCCACTTGCTGCCTTGCAACAGAAAGCGCTTCTTCATATTTATCTTCTCTTATTAATCTTGCAAATTTTTTAGAGCCTGTAACATTTGTGCGTTCACCAACATTTATAAAATTTGTTTCAGGGCGAACAACTAAAGGTTCCAGCCCGGCTAATCTTAAAAACGGTTGTATCTGTATCGTATCACTCATAATATTATCCTTATGCAAATATTTCTTCTTCAACCACGGGTAATTCTCTCGCCTTATAATTTTTTACCTGTTCTGCAATATGTTTAATGTGATCGGGAGTTGTACCGCAACAACCGCCAACAATATTTACAAAACCTTCTGCCGCCCATTCTTCTATAATGTGTGCAGTTTCATGTGGCTGTTCATCGTATTCACCAAATGCATTTGGCAGACCGGCATTTGGATATGCAGAAGTATAACAACTCGCCAATTGACTTAATTCTTCAATGTGAGGACGCATTTCTCTTGCGCCCAATGCGCAGTTTAATCCAATGCTTAAAGGTTTTGCATGCGAAACAGAAATATAAAATGCTTCTAAAGTTTGTCCGCTTAATGTTCGTCCGCTGGCATCAGTAATCGTTCCACTGATCATTACAGGAAGCTCTTTTTGTTTTGTATCTCTGAAATATTTTTTTATTGCATAGATAGCAGCCTTTGCATTTAATGTATCAAAAATAGTTTCAATTAAAAGCACATCAACGCCACCATCAACTAAGCCTGAAACCTGCTCATAGTAAGCTTCTGCAACTTCGTCAAATGTTACTGCACGGTAGCCGGGATTGTTTACATCTGGCGATAGGCTTAGGG
>JBPCQG010000134.1:0-2548 GCA_050998315.1 Chitinophagaceae bacterium | reverse complement strand
ACAAGGCTCATTTTTTTTTATTGCTACGCTTCTTACCGATCTGGAATTAGAGTATGACGATCCATTCATAAAAGATTACTGCGGAAGCTGTACACGATGTATTGATGCCTGCCCTACTGATGCAATTTTAGAAGACAAAGTGATTGATGGAAGCAAATGTATTTCTTATTTTACCATAGAGTTAAAAGATTTGTTGATACCCGAAAAGATGAAAGGCAAATTTCCAAACAAAATGTTTGGCTGCGATATTTGCCAGGATGTTTGCCCCTGGAATAAATTTTCTAAACCAACTCAGGAATTAGTATTCACGCCACTTCCCCAAATTTTAAATTTTACAACAACAGATTGGGAAGATCTGACTGAAGAATCATTTAAAATAATATTTAAAGATTCACCTTTAAAGAGAAGTAAATATGCAGGAATAAAAAGAAACTTAAAATTTATTACGGAATAATTTTGAAATTATTCTTTAGCTGATGGGCTGCAGACAATGTCATTGATAATGAACACAACCGGGAATGAAAAAAACCATTCAGCAATTGCTAAACGGTTTTTAATTAAAATAAAATTATTTTTTATTGGCTTCTTAAAACCAGTGCCAGTTCAACTCTTCTGTTTTGTTCTTTTCCTTTTGCAGTTTTATTATCCGCAACAGGCATTGTTTCACCATAGCCCGTAGCTGCGATCCTGCTCTCAGAAACACCTTTACTTACAAGGTATGTTTTTACCGCATCCACACGACTTTGAGAAAGTGATAGGTTGCTGGCATCATTTCCAACATCATCCGTGTGTCCTCCCATCTTTAGATCATAATCTACATACTCATTAAGGATAGATACTACCTCATCTAACATTGGGTACGAGGTGGGTTTTAATGTGGCTTTACCTGTTTCAAAATTTATCCCACGGGCAGCAAAATTCAAACGTTTTGTAACATCTTTTTTTACTTCAGGGCAACCGTTATTATTTGCATCTCCCATTACAGCAGGGCACTTATCTTCTGAGTCGATCACCCCATCCCCATCTGTATCAGCGGGACATCCTTTATCATCTACTTTAATCCCAGCTTTTGTATCCGGGCATTTATCTTCACTGTCAATAACACCATCTTTGTCACTATCCGCACTGCAACCATTTTCATCTACTTTAATCCCTTTTTGCGTATCAGGACATTTATCTTTTGTATCTTCTACACCATCACCATCAGTATCAGGGCAGCCCTGAAACATATCTAACCCATTTGAGTTCGGACATTTATCTTTCGAATCTTCAATACCATCTCCATCACTGTCAGGACAGCCTTTAAATCTTGCTGAACCGGGAACATCCGGGCATACATCATCATTATCTGCAACACCATCTTTATCTTTATCCTGGCAACCATTCATTCCCACTGAACCCGGTACGGATGGACACTTATCTAAATAATCTACTATACCATCTTTATCGGTATCTAAGGGACACCCTTTGGCATCTACCGCAACACCTTTTGGTGTCTCGGGGCATTTATCTTTCCTGTTCTTTACACCATCACTATCAGCATCTTCCCGAACGGTATATTTAGAAGTAGAGACAGTAGTTGGAATATTCTGGGCATATAATGAGGATAATGAAATGACCAGAACTATGGAAAAAATAAGTTTTGTAAAAAGATGTTTTGTAATTTTTTTTGGGTTCATAAATTTAGAATTTAAATTATCATGTTGTAATAAAAGCAATCTTTTAAACGCCTGAGTAAATCGCCAGGCATAAATAAAAATGTTTACCGGCAGATTTGGTTAAGACTTTTAATTAAAGCAGTAGATAATTTAAAGGTAACCACATTATCTGAGTAAATGCTTTAACATTTTTAGAGATTATTATTTTTCTCCGCTGGCGCAGTCTCGTTTGCAACTGGGATTTTAGATAACTCCTGCAAATCCACCAGGTACGGGTGTCTTTTTTAGTAAATTCGCCCAGTACAGAACTAACAGGTTTAATCTTTAGTTAATTTAAAACACATTCTTATATTTAAGCATGCAATCAGTTAAGGGAATCTGGAAAGTTATAACCGCCTCATCAGTGGGAACGCTGATTGAGTGGTACGACTTCTATATTTTCGGAAGCTTATCAACCATCATAGCACAGAAATTTTTTCCTGCAGAAAATCCTACCGCAGCATTGTTATCGACTCTTGCCACCTTTGCTGCCGGTTTTATTGTGCGCCCCTTCGGTGCAATATTTTTTGGAAGGTTAGGTGATCTTATCGGCAGAAAATATACTTTTTTATTAACGCTTGTCTTAATGGGTGGAGCAACATTCCTGATAGGTTGTGTTCCATCTTATGCAACAATAGGTGGATGGGCACCATTTCTTGTACTCATGCTCCGGTTATTGCAAGGTCTTGCATTGGGCGGTGAATATGGAGGGGCTGCAACCTATGTGGCAGAACATGCTCCGGCAAACCGGAGAGGTTTTTACACAAGCTGGATACAGACAACGGCAACCTTAGGTCTATTTCTTTCTTTAGGTATAATACTTGGCATACGCCGCCTGGTGGGAGTTGAAG
>JBPCQG010000126.1:0-22860 GCA_050998315.1 Chitinophagaceae bacterium | reverse complement strand
GAATAAGCCAGCTTTCGCATCTAATACATTGTTTACAGAAATTACTGACTCACTTAACATTAATTATAAGCACAAAGAGCTTGATTATATCGATTTTAATATTCAAAAATTGTTGCCTCATAAATTTTCTGAATACGGTCCTGCATTGGCAGCGGGAGATGTGGATGGTAATGGACTGGATGATATTGTTATGGGTGGCTCATTTTCTTACAGTCCCACTATTTTATTACAACAAAAAAATGGATCATTCATTGAGAAGAAAATAATACCTAACGCCGGCAATGCTAATAAACGATGGGAAGATCTCGGAGTTTCTTTATTTGATGTTGATGGAGATGGTGATCTGGATATATACACAGCCAGTGGAGGATACGAAAATCCGGCAAACACAGAAGCTTACCAGGATAAACTCTACATTAATAATGGCAAAGGGAATTTTACTTTGGATTCGACAACCTTGCCAAAAACTTTTACCAGTAAATCATGCGTTCGTGTTTGTGATTTTGATAATGATGGAGATCTTGATCTGTTTATTGCTGGCAGAGTTGAGCCATGGAAATATCCTCAACCTGTATCAAGTTTTATTTATCGGAATGATTCTAAAAATGGACTGCTAAAATTTACTGATGTAACTGCTACAGTTGCAAAACCATTAAACAAAATCGGTTTAGTTTGTGATGCTGTTTTTACAGATTTTGATAATGATGGATGGCAGGATCTGATATTAACAGGCGAGTGGATGCCAATTAAGTTTTTAAAAAATAATGGAGGGATATTTACCGACATAACCTCAACCTCAGGTATTGATAATAAACCTGGATGGTGGACCAGCATTGTGCCTGGTGATTTTGATAATGATGGAAAAATGGATTATATCGTAGGTAACCTGGGACTAAATTCTTTTTATAGTGCCAATGAAAAGTATCCAGTAAAAATTTATGCAAAAGATTATGATAACAATGGCAGCTACGATGCGGTTCCGACAATTTTTTTACCCACTTCACAAACTGATCCGGAAAAGAAAGAATATGCAATACATACAAGAGATGATATGGCAAAACAAATGATTATGTTTCGATCTAAATTTCAAAATTATAAATCTTATGCAACAGCAACCTTTGATGAAATGTTTACGAAAGAGGAATTGAAGGATGCCCTGGTATTGAATGCAAATTATTTTGAAAATAGTTTTTTAAAAAATCTGGGTAATGGAAAATTTAAATTAATACCATTGCCAAACTCCGCCCAATATTCCTGTATGAATGGAATGCTGGCGGAAGATTTTGATGGAGACGGAAACCTTGATATATTGGTGAATGGAAATGATTTTAGCACTGAGGTGTCTATAGGCAGGTATGATGCCTGTAATGGGCTTTTATTAAAGGGTGATGGTAAAGGAGGCTTTACACCATTATCTATTCTTCAAAGTGGGTGGTTTGTCCCCGGTAATGAAAAAGCATTAGTAAAATTGAGAAGCAGTAGCGGCAAATGTTTATTAGCAGCCAGCCAGAATAAAGGGCAGTTAAAAATTTTTGAATTAAAAAGAGATATTCAAACACAGCAATTACAACCTGAAGATGTAAGTGCGATTTTACAATATAAAAATGGAGTTAGGCAGAAACTTGAGATCAATTATGGCGCTTCTTTTTTATCGCAGTCATCACGTTTTATAAACATTGACAGTAATGTTATATCAGTAGAGGTAAAAGATTATAAAGGGAATATTCGTAACCTACAAATACATTAGCAGATAATATTTTGTGCTATCAATGATCTGGCATTTGACTATAAAACACTCCGCAATTTATTTTGTTGAAAAAATTGATGAACAGTAAATGATTAATAATTATCAGTTTAATAAATTTGGAAATAATAATGAATAGAAAGAAGCTATATCTTTTTCTTATAATTAATTTCTTCCTGGGTCTATATATTAATTCATCGGTTATAGCCCAGTCTATTCCGTCTTTTAAAATGCTTCTTACTAATGGAAAAACTTTGGCTGCAAAAAATTTAACGCATACAAAGCCGGTAGTTATTATTTATTTTTCTCCTGATTGTGAACATTGTCAAATCTTGATGAATGCTTTATTTACCAAGATTGATAATTTTAAAAGTGCGGAAATTATTATGGCTACTTTTAGGCCATTGAAAGAAGTTGCCAGCTTTGAAAAGAGTTATCAAACTTATAAGTATCCAAATATAATAGTGGGAACTGAAGTGCCTGTCTTTTTTTTCAAAGTATACTACAATCTTTTAAATACTCCTTTTACAATTTTATTCGACAAACGTGGAGAATATATTTATTCCTATAGAAAAGAAACACCAATTGACGATCTTGCATTGCGTATAAAAATGCTTAAATAATTATATAGGAGTTGTTTTATGAAAAAGTTATTTATATACTTAATTATTTGTTTTGCAATTGCAGGTTGCAATCATAAAGCAGGTAATCGTAAAGTTCTTACCGATCAAAATCTTCTGCATCAAAATATGAAGCAGTTAACTGAGGTGATAATTCTTGATATGTTTTCTCCCCCGGTATCAGGCCGTATTTATTGCTATTCATCCCTGGCTGCTTATGAAGCAATTAAATTTGATAAATCAGATTCTAAATCTTTAACGGCTCTGTTGCATGGATTTGCACCTATGCCTCTTCCGGAAAAAAATAAAGAATATAATTTTTTGTTAGCTGCCACGAAAGCATTTTTTACTGTGGCAGAAAAGATCACTTTTTCAAAGGATTCCTTAATTCAATATGAAAGTAAAATTTATCCTCAATTCGAGTCCTTGCTGGGCAAAGAAATTTATGAACGTTCAATAAATTTTGGCGATTCTGTCGGTAAAAAAATATTGGAAAGAGCTGCAAAAGATAACTATAAAGAAACGAGAGGGATGCCTAAATTTTTAGGAAGTAACGAACCTGGAAAGTGGCGACCAACTCCTACAGATTATTTAGATGCTCTGGAGCCTAATTGGGGATTGATAAAGCCACTTGCTGTTGATTCTGCTGAGCAAATTCAATGTCCTGCTCCCCCGGTTTTTAATAAGGATACAACGAGTGAATTTTTTAAGTACATGAAAGAAATGTACGACATCACTACCCATCTCTCAGATACACAAAGAACAATTGCGAGGTATTGGGATGATAATCCTTTTGTGATTGAACACTCAGGCCACCTGATGTATGGAAATAAAAAAATTACACCTGTTGGCCATTGGATAGGGATTACCGGTATTGCCTGTAAAAAAACAAATAGTGATGCTGTAAGAACTGCTGAGGCGTACGCCTTAACTTCTACTGCAATGTTTGATGTAATAAATGCGTGCTGGAAAATGAAGTATAAGTATAACCACATTCGTCCGGTTACCGTTATTAATGAATTAATTGACAGGAACTGGCAGCCTTTTTTACAAACGCCACCTTTTCCTGAACACTCCAGCGGGCACAGCGGAATCTCTGCTTCTGCAGCTACTGTATTAACTAAATTATTCGGAGACAATTTTGCTTTTGAGGATACCAGTGATCTTGAATATATCGGCATGAGGCGTAGCTTTTCATCATTTATGCAGGCTGCAAATGAAGCTTCAATAAGCAGGGTATATGGCGGAATACATTATCGTACCGGTATAGATGCAGGAGCTATACAGGGAAGAGAAGTTGGTGAATATATGATTAATAAATTTTTGAAAAAGTATACTGTAAAAAATTAATTACTTAACTACTACGCTATTTCATTATTAATTTTTTCAATATAAAAAGTATAAAGACCCTGAACAGTTTGGCTTTTAAATTAATAATTACAATATCTTTCACTAATAATTATAATCAGTATGAAAAAGATTTTTGCTTTAGCATTTGCTTCGTTAATTTTTAGCTGCGATTCCAATGATAAAAAAACTACAACTGAGGAAACACAAAATAAAAATGAAGTTGGTGTGCAAAATGTAAATGGAAATATTCCGGATACAACCAATTCAATAGACCTTAGTACGAATAAAAAAGATACTACGATGAATTCTAAAGATTCATTGAAATGAAATAGTTCTGAGAAAATTAAAATTTGAGTTTTTTTAAGTACTCTGCATTTGCTTTTGCGGCAGCTAATGATGTAGAGCCTTCATATTTTTCCTGCTCTACAATATAATATTTCATTCCGTTCTTTTCAGCAACGTTTAATACTTTTTTAAAATCTATACTCCCTTCACCCACATTTACTGAAACTTCTTTTTCTGAAAGAGGCGCATTTTTTTTTCTGTCCTTGATATGACCAAGTGTAAAGCGATTTGGATATTTACGCAACCATGTAACAGGATCCTGCCCACCGGTTACTACCCAATAAATATCCATTTCAAAATCTACTAAAGAGGGATCAGACTCTTTCAGCAAAACTTCCTGGGGTATAAAACCTCCGGGTCTTTGTACAAAAGTCTGGTCGTGGTTATGATAGGCAAACCTTAAGCCATTGCTTTTACAGATTTCTCCTTTTCTATTAAATAATTCAGCCGCTTTTTTATAGCCATCATTATCCATAGTTTTTTCATTATCCAGGCTCGGACAAATTAAATATTTCATTCCTATTTCAGCAGCCTCAGCTGCTTTTTTTTCAAAGTTTTTATTGATATCACAATGGCTCGATACGATCTGCATTCCAAGATCATCCATATACTTCTTAAATTCAGTATTTTTCATTCCCCAGAACATTCCCAAATCTCCCTCATAACTCTCAATCTGCCTATATCCCATTGCAGCAACTTGTTTTAAAACACCCTTAGGGTCTTTTGGCATAACATCCCGTAAAGTATAAAGTTGTAAGCCGAATTCTTTTAATGTTCCTTCGGAACTGCCAACCATCGAAGATGACTTACAGCCCGGCAAATTTCCTGTGACTGCTGTTATTGCTATTGCGGCAGATGTTGTTTTTAAAAAATCTCTGCGTTTGTATGACATGGATATAAAATATTTAAAAACTTAAGCGAATGCTTTATCTCCTTTTTTATAAGGAATGCAGCCTTCAAATTTTCCGGGAGTTTCAATATAACGTCTCGCCTTGGTACATCCTATTTCTGATGTAAAATATCCAAGCATAGTAAGTTCCTTCATCATACGGAAATAGTGAGAAGACTCTTCTTTCTTTTTATTTTTCATGTATTCTTTTTGCTCTTTATCTAATTGAACTAAAAGATCATGACGTTGCTGCTCATTAATTTTCATAAAGGATGCATCATAATTTTTCTTTGAAAGAGCATTCAGTTTATCCATTCCTTCATGAAATATTTTCTGGTCTTTTTCCTCATAACAATCATTTATCATTACCGTCATGAATTGGCCAACCTTGGCAGCTTTTGCGCCGGGTGTTGACGTATCTGGTAAAATTGTATTGGCAATTTCATCCAGATAAGCAGTGTTATCTGCCGTAAAACTCATTTGTTTTCCGGTATCGCTTTTACAACCGGTTAAAAAAGTATTGCCACCAACAAGTGTTCCTCCTAACAGGAGTGAAATATACTGTACGGCTTCTCTTCTGTCCATAAAAATAAATTTTAAAACCTCTAAATCTCCCTAAAGGGAGACTTCGAAGATTATTATTAAATGTGGTTGTTTTTGATTTCCTTGTAGTGCTTCTCTTGTCCTCATATTTTTTAATAGTGTTGAGTAATTATAGACTTTTCCAAGTCTCCCTTAGGGAGATTTAGCGGGCATTCAGACTAAACCCTTTTGGATATTCACGTTTTACAAATTGATTTACATCATCAAAGTTGGTCACTTTCATGTTTTCATTATCCCACAAAAGTTTTATGTAACGACCCGGAAAATCAAATCCCGTCCCAGTTGCTTTTGGTTTGCGAATATTAGTGCCTCTTATTGCCAAATTTGCCATAAGCAATGCTTCCGTTAGCGGACCAGCTTTTTCAAAAGGCGAGCTCAGTTCTTTTTTTCCATAGCCTGCAATGCATGCCTCAACCCATTGGGCATAGTGCCCATTTGTACTGCCTGGTACCCTTGCCATTATTTGTTTAGCCTGCACTCCCTCCGTTTTGCTGGTTGGTAATAGTTTTGGGTTTGAACCATAAGTGCCGCACATCATTTTACCTTTTGTTCCGATGAACAAAGTGCCATTTCCACCGTCACCAAAAACCTCATTAGGTAATAATTCTTCCGGTCTTTCGGGTTGAATACCTCCATCCATCCAATGTACGGTTACTTTCTCTGTTGTCTTAGTTGTTTTAGGAAATGTAAGTGTAATGTGACTTGAAGGCGGACAGCTTTCAGGAAAATAGCCCTGCTTGAACTCATCAACATAAACGCTTCCCACACTAGCCTGCACAGCGTTAACATATTTAAGATCGAGCACAGTAAATGCAGATGACATTATATGGCATCCCATATCACCCAAAGCTCCGGTTCCGTAATCCCACCAGCCACGCCAATTGAATGGTACAAGTTTTTCAACATACTCTTTATAAGGCGCAGTCCCTAACCATAATTTCCAATCTAAAGTCTTAGGTACCTCTGCCTTTTGTGTGGGCCATGGAATTCCCTGCGGCCAAACCGGACGGTTCGTCCAGCAATAAACCGTATGAGCTTTTCCAATAAAACCGGCTTCATACCAATCAACCAATTGCCTCACCCCATCACTGCTTTCTCCCTGATTGCCCATTTGCGTAACTACCTTATATTTTTTTGCAGCATTTGTTAATGCCCGTGCTTCGTAAATATCATGCGTTAAAGGCTTTTGAACGTATACATGCTTGCCCAATTGCATAGCAGCTAATGCCGCTACTGCATGATTATGATCGGGAGTGGAAACTGATACTGCATCAAAGTGTTTTGATTCCTTATCAAACATTTCACGCCAATCTTTGTAGTATTTTGCTTTGGGAAAATTTTTAACTGATGTAGCTGCTCTATTATCATCCACATCACATAAAAAAGCAATATCTGCTTTGCCACTTTTAAAAAAGTTGGCAATATCACTTTCTCCTTTACCTCCTACACCAACACCTGCAATCAATAATCGATCACTAGGTGCAACAAACCCTTTCCCTCCTAAAACATGCCGTGGAAGAATGATAAAACCTGTTGCAGCAATAGCCGTGTTTCTTATAAATTCTCTTCTTGTATTATTGCCGGGAGCATTATTATTTTCATTTTCTGCCATGATATTTATTTATTTTTTGTTTAAAGATTTTGTTTTTTTAATTCATTAACAGCATGGTCAACTGACCTGGCAGTTAGGGCCATATATGTAAGTGATGGATTAACACAATTTGCTGATGTCATGCATGCGCCATCGGTTACATAAACATTTTGTGCATCCCAAACCTGGTTCCATTTATTTAAAACTGATGTTTTTGGATCCTTTCCCATACGGGCAGTTCCCATTTCGTGAATACCTTGTCCCAAACCATATTCGCCATTATAACTGGCAACATTTTTTATTCCTGCAATTTCGAGCATCTCTTTTGCATCATTGGCCATATCTTCACGCATCTTTTTTTCATTCTCCTTTATCTCAGCATCTATTGCAAGAATAGGTAAACCCCACTTATCTTTTTTGTCTTTATCTATCGAAACCTGGTTTTCATGATAAGGCAATATTTCACCAAAACCTCCAAAGCCTATGCTCCAGTCTCCCGGTTCGGATAATGCATCTTTGAAATCGCCGCCAATATTCATTTCAGCAATATCACGGCTCCATCCGGATCTACTGGCGCCACCCTGGTAGCCAAAGCCACGAAGGTAATCACGCTTATCGCCAAAAAGATTTCTGAACTGGGGGATATAAGGACCATTAGGACGACGCCCAAAATAATATTTATCTTCATATCCTTCAACTGTACCACGGGCGCCTACACGTAAATGGTGATCCATTAAGTTATGACCTAATTCTCCGCTGCTACTGCCTAAACCACCAGGCCAAACATCAGTAGCCGAATTCATTAATACCCATGTTGAATTTAGTGTGGACGCATTTACGAATATTATTTTAGCGAGGTAGTCATATGTCTGATTTGTTTGTGCATCAAGTACTCTTACTCCTTTGGCTTTCTTCGTGTCTTTATCATAAAGAATTTGCGTAACTATTGACCATGGACGAAGTGTTAATTTACCTGTAGCCATTGCAGCAGGAAGGGTAGAAGACTGTGTACTAAAATAAGAACCGAACGGACAACCCAGCCAACATTTGTTTCTATATTGGCAATTGGTTCTGCCCTGTATGGGAGCAGTGAGATTCGCACTTCTGCCCATGATTATTCTTTTGCCTTTATAATGATCATTTACCCGTGCTACCACATCTTTTTCAACACAATTAAATTCCATAGCCGGTAAAAATTCACCATCGGGTAGTTGAGATAATCCTTCCTTTGATCCATTAATACCTGAAAATTTTTCTACATAGCTATACCAGGGCGCAATGTCTTTATACCGTATGGGCCAATCCACCCCATAGCCATCTTTTGCATTTGCTTCAAAGCTATGATCACTCCATCGGTAACATTGCCTGCCCCAGGTAAGTGAACGGCCTCCTACCTGGTAGCCTCTGTACCAGTCAAATCGTTTAACCTCGGTGTAAGGGCTTTCCTTTTCATTCACCCAAAAATCAAGATTGGTTTCATTTAAGGGGTAGTCTCTTTTTAAATTTGGATAATCATTTATCATTTGCTGTGTGCGGCCGCCGCGGTGAGGAAACTCCCACGAACCCTTAGTGGCATTTACATAATCTTTTACATGCTCAATGTTTCTGCCTCTTTCAAGCATTATGGTTTTGAGCCCTTTTTCAGTGAGTTCTTTTGCAGCCCAACCTCCTGAAATTCCTGAGCCAATTACAATTGCATCATAAGTATTTTCTGCCATAATTGAAATTTATAGTTTGTAGTTGGTTGTTTTTTATTTGCATTGTCTGAACCACGATTTGGGTGGATTTATTGATTAAATAGACTTATCTTATTTATTCTCAGATTTGTTTTGTTTTGTTTTGTTTTATTTTTTTCTTTTTCTTATGATCTTTTTAATCTCCCCAAATCGTTCAGACATCGCAAATTTTTATCGCTTCTTTTATCGAATCCAATTTATTTTTCATTGTTGGTACAAATTCCTGCGCTACGTAACCTTTAAAACCTGTTTCAACAATTGCTTTCATTACGGCAGGGTAGTACAATTCCTGCGTATCATTAATTTCATGCCTGCCAGGAACACCTCCCGTATGATAATGAGCAATATATTGATGGTAATCTCTTATGTTTCTTATAATATCTCCTTCCTGGATTTGCATGTGGTAAATATCAAAAAGCAATTTAAAATTTTCTGAGCTAACGCGTTTACATAATTCTGCTCCCCATTCTACATGATTACACATATAATCTTTATGATCAATTTTGCTGTTTAAAAGTTCCATCACCATTGTAACACCGTTTTTCTCAGCCAATGGTAAAATCTTTTTCAATGCCTCCATACAATTTTTCATTCCTGTTTCATCATCCATTCCTTCACGCTTGCCGGTAAAGCAAATAAGATTCTTGTATCCTGATCTTGCCATGATCGGGATTGTTTCAAGGTATTCTTTTATGAGCTGTTCATGATAGATCGGGTTATTTAATCCCTTATTTAAATTATTGTCGCCTGCAGTATAACACATGGAGCTGTAAATGCCGTGCTGCTGAAGAGTGGGCCAATCTTTAGGCTTCACTAAATCAATAGCATTAAAACCTATTTTTTTTACAGCTTTACACAATTCATCCAATGAAAGATAACCAAAAGTCCATCTTGAAACCGAATGGTTTATGTTACCCTTTAATTTGTATACCTTTTTAGTTTCCATTTGCGCAGCAAAAGGAAGCGCAGGTGCAGCAATAACTGCTGTTGCTCCCAGTGCAATATTTTTAATCAAGGTCCTTCTGCTTTGCTTTGATATCATAAATTAATTTTTCAAACTTTGATCGGCTACTTTTTCATTTTTATCATTAAAGAAAATCGCAAATAATAAAAATACAGCCAGCGCTATACATGATGGAATGATCCATATCATCTTCCAGTTAAATGCAGTTTCTGAAATTTTGTATGCGTCCGTTATAAGTCCCGCAATTTTAAAACCAATCAGCATACCTATACCATATGTTGCCAATGTTATCAGCCCCTGAGCGGCACTTTTGTATTTTATTCCCGCTTTTGCATTGGTATAAATTTGCCCTGCTACAAAAAAGAAATCGTAACAAATGCCATGTAATGCAATTCCTATGATCAGCATAAAGCTTAATTCACCTGCATTTCCATAAGCAAACAATGCATAGCGTATTGCCCAGGCAAGCATGCCTGCAAGTATGGTTTTTTTAAACCCAAATTTTTTGAAAAAAATGGGTAACAGTAACAAGAAAAGTACTTCAGATATTTGACCTATTGTCATTTTCCCTGTTGGGTTTTCAACCCCGATGTTTGATAAAAACGGGTTAGCATTCTGGTAATAAAACGCCAAAGGAATACAGATAAGAATTGAGGCTATGAAAAATAAAGCAAAGTTCTTATCCTTTAATAATTTTAAGGCATCCAAACCGAGTATATCAGATATTTTAACTTTGGTTCCCCGTGCAACTTTAGGAGGTGTTTTTGGTAAAGTAAAACTAAACAGCCCCAAAACCAATGAAGCGATTGAAGCCATTAAAAAAGTGTTTCTCATCAAGCCCGCCTTAACAGCAGTTTCAGCATCCCATAGGAATACAAAACTGATCAACAATCCTGCAACAATCCATCCTATGGTTCCCCAAACTCTTATGCTTGAAAATTCTTTTTCAGGATCATTCATTTGATTAAAAGAAATGGAATTTACCAAAGCAAGTGTTGGCATATATAAAATCATATATGCTAAAACGTACGGATAAAAAACTGAAATTTCATTTGCAGAATACATCTGGTACATTAATGCGGCGCCTGCCAGATGAAGTACTCCAAGAATCTTTTCTGCATTAAAAAATCTGTCAGCAATTAAACCTATAATAAAAGGCGCAATAATAGCTCCCCAGGATTGTGTTGAAAAAACCGATCCTATGGCTGCGCCTGAAGCATGAAGGTTATTAAATAAAAAAGTTCCAAGGGTGACAAACCATGCGCCCCAAATAAAAAACTCAAGAAACATCATAGAAGAAAGCTGCAATCGTGTAGTAAGTTTCATCATGACTTTTTAGGATGATTAATTATGGAGCGGTTAAATGTACTATTTTTCGACAAACCATTTTTAAAATTTTAAAAATAAAAATTAATCAAAAAAATCAGTTTGTTTTTTGATTTAATGTTCTACATTCATCATAAATTTAAATCTTTAAATTACAAATCGCCATGGGTGATTTCCAAATTAAAATTCAGCCGAAGAAATATGATGCCATTATTATAGGATCCGGCGCAGGCGGAGGTATGGCCACTTATGTATTGGCAAATGCAGGATTAAAGGTTTGTTTAATTGAAGCAGGGCCAATGTATGATCCTGCAAAAGATTCACTCCAGTTAAAAAATGCCTGGGAATCTCCGCGAAGAGGAGCCAGCACTAAGTTTCGTCCATTTGGCGATTTTGATGGATGTTATTGGGGCTGGGAAATTGACGGTGAACCTTACACACAGGCGGAAGGCACAAAATGGGAATGGTGGCGGGCCCG
Organism: Chitinophagaceae bacterium; assembly: GCA_050998315.1. Lineage (GTDB taxonomy): Bacteria > Bacteroidota > Bacteroidia > Chitinophagales > Chitinophagaceae > Ginsengibacter. The sequence continues at coordinate 11,214 of JBPCQG010000126.1, read as the reverse complement.
TATGCTGGGAGGACGTACTAATCATTGGGGTAGAATTTCGTTAAGATTTGGACCTAAGGATTTCAAGCGTAAAAGCATAGATGGCCTCGGTGATGACTGGCCAATTAGTTATGATGATGTAAAACCTTATTACGATAAAATTGACAGTTTACTTGGTGTGTTTGGAACCAATGAGGGATTGGTTGATGACCCTGATGGAATTTTTCTTCCTCCGCCAAAGCCACGTTTGCATGAACTGTTTATTAAGAGGGCTGCAACTAACATTGGCATCCCTGTAATTCCTTCACGCCTTTCTATTCTTACCAAAAAAATCAACAATGATCGCGGAGTGTGTTTTTATTGTAAACAGTGTGGACGCAGTTGTAAAGTAGCTGCCGATTTCTCTTCTTCATCTGCATTAATAATTCCGGCATTAAAAACAGGTAATGTTGATCTTGTTACTGATTCAATGGTTCGTGAAGTATTAACAAATAAGGAAGGTCTGGCTACCGGTGTTTCTTATGTAAACAAAGATGACATGCAGGAATACCAGGTTACCGGAAGAACTGTTGTGCTGGCAGCAAGTGCATGCGAATCTGCAAGGTTAATGTTGAATTCAAAATCACCGCGTCACCCAAATGGTATTGCTAATTCAAGTAATGTAGTTGGCAAATATTTGCATGATTCTACCGGTGCGGACATGGGTGGAATTATTCCTGAATTATTTGACCGTAAACGCTACAACGAAGATGGCGTAGGTGGTTTGCACGTTTATACACCCTGGTGGCTTGACAATAAAAAACTTGATTTTCCCCGAGGTTATCATATTGAATATGGAGGAGGTTTTGGTATGCCTTTGTATGGTTTTAACTGGGGCATAGAAAACCTGAACGGCACTTATAAAATAAAAGGAAAGCAAAAAGAAGCAGGGGGTTATGGTGCATCTTTAAAAGAAGATTATCGTTATTTTTTTGGTGCTCACGTTGGTATGGCTGGCCGCGGAGAAGCTATTGCCATGGAGGATAGTTATTGCGAAATTGATCCGAGTGTGGTTGATAAATATGGTATCCCGGTATTGCGGTTTCATACTACTTATACAGATTATGAAATAAAACAGGCTAAGCACATGAAGGAAACATTTGCAGAAATTCTGCATTCAATGGGTGCAGTAATTACATGGGGTGGCGATGATGGTCCTGAAAACAATTATGGATTGCATGCTCCCGGAAATATTATACATGAAGCAGGAACTGTTCGTATGGGTAATGATGCAAAACGATCACCATTAAATAAATGGGCACAGGCGCATGATTGTAAGAATTTATTCAATGTTGATGGAGGTATGTTTGTTTCGCAAGGTGATAAAAATATTACCTGGACAATTCTTGCCTTATCTATGCGAACATCCGAATACATAGTTGATCAATTGAAGAAAAATAATATTTGATTGCTCTTATAAGCCCCGAAGCTTCAGGATTTAAAGTGGCTATAAAATAAAAAATATGGATAGAAGAAAATCTTTAAAAGCACTGCTTGTTGGAACTGTTTCAACCGGCGTATTACTGGATGCCTGTAATACCAGTGATAAAAAGGCCACGGCGGATAAGCCAGCAACAACCGGTAATGGTATCAACCGAATGAAAGAAGAAGCAGCTCATGAAAAAGAAATAACTTCCACAACTTTCTTTACTCCTCACGAAATGGCAACCATCACAATTCTTGCAGACGTCATCATACCAAAAGATGATGTAAGTGGAAGTGCTTCAGATGCAAAAGTGCCGGACTTTATTGAGTTCATTGTAAAGGACATGCCTAAACACCAGGTGCCCATGCGGGGTGGGTTACGCTGGCTTGATATGCAATGCTTAACCCGTTTTAAAAATTCTTTTGCAGAATGTAATAAGCAGCAGCAAATAGAAGTAGTAGATGCCATAGCCTACCCCAAAAAAGCAAAACCTGAAATGAAACAGGGAGTTGCTTTTTTTAACCTGATGCGTAACTTAACAGCATCCGGTTTTTATACATCGCAAATTGGAGTTAAAGATGTTGGCTACATGGGCAATGCGCCAAACAATTGGAATGGCGTGCCCGCTGATGTTTTAAAACAATATAACCTTGCCTATACTGATAAGGAATTAAAAGAGTGCATAAGTTTTTAAAATAGCAAAACGCCTTTCAGGAAAGACTAAAACAATTTCATATATTATCATTCTGAAAAAAAGTAATCTTCATCCTTAGTTTTCTGCATATTGATAAGGGACATTGAACAAATGGGATTAAGTTTTAGAAATATTTAAAAAGGAAGGACAATGAGAAAATTACGTATGGGAATGATTGGGGGTGGTAAGGATGCGTTTATAGGAGCCATACATCGCATTGCTGCCAATACTGATGGTTTAATAGAATTGGTTTGCGGGGCACTTAGTATTAATAAGGATATTGCTATAGATAGTGGACGATCATTATTTATACCCGAAGATAGAATATATACTACCTATGAAGAGATGCTGCAAAAGGAAAGTGAACTGCCTGCAGAAAAAGCAATGGATTTCGTAACTATTGTTACTCCCAACTTTGCTCACTTTGCTCCTGCAATGGCCTGCCTTGAAAAGGGATTTCATGTAGTGATTGAAAAGCCGATAACAGTTACATTGGATGAAGCAAAACTATTAAAGACAAAAAGGGATGAGACAGGATTACTTTTATGTTTGACACATACCTATTCCGGCTATCCTATGGTTAAAGAAGCCCGGCAACTTATCAAAAATGGTGCAATAGGAAAGGTTAGAAAAATTTATGTAGAATATAAACAGGGATGGCTGAGCAAACTTTCCGAAAGAGAAGGTAATGCGCAGGCAGCCTGGAGAACCGATCCAAAAAAAGCAGGGAAGAGCGGAGTGATGGGTGACATAGGCACTCATGCAGCTCATCTTGCAGAATATATTTCAGGATTACATATTACCCATCTTTGTGCACAGCTTAATACCGTTGTCGAAGGGCGTGCACTGGACGACGATGGAAGTGTATTATTAAAATTTGAAAATGATGCAAGCGGAGTATTAGTAGCCACACAGGTTGCCGCAGGAGAAGAAAATAATCTTTCCATAAAAATTTATGGCGAAAAAGGTGGACTCGAATGGAACCAACAGGAACCAAATACATTATTGGTAAAATGGCTGGATAAACCCATTGAAATCTTTCGAGCAGGATCAGGTTATTTAAGTGATATTACAAAAAATAATTGCCGCACACCCGGCGGTCATCCCGAAGGTTACCTGGAAGCGTTCGCTAATATTTATAAAAATTTTGCGCTTACATTATCAGCAAAAATTAATAAGACAGAATTGCAAAATGAGTTGATAGATTTTCCTTCTGTAGAAGATGGAATAAGGGGAATGGCATTTATTGAGAATGTGGTTAAAAGTAATGAATCAGAAAAAAAATGGATGGAATATATTCTTTAACTATAAAGTGTAATTTTAAGTTATGCAATACCATACAATAACTTCCGATCCTCTTATTCTTAATGGTAAACCAATTATTTCAGGCTCCAGAATAAGTGTAGAAATGATTTTGGAGTGGGTGGCAACAGGCGCTGCAATCGATTCCATCTATCAGGAAAATAAACACTTACCAGAGGGATCAGTTGAGGAAGCCATAAAATATGCAGCTCAGTTTACGAAGAATGAAATTTTACTTGAAGATGAAATTTCTTCTTAAAAAATGAACACTACCTTATCTTTTTTTGCTGATGAAAATATATCAAATGTTTTAATAGACTGGATTAGGAAAAACGGTTATTCTGTTTCCGGGGTTAAAGAAGAAAATATGCAAGGGACATCAGACATAAGTATTATTGAAAAATGTTTTCCATCAAATAAAATTATATTAACACATGATAATGATTTCGGTAAAATAATTTTTACAAACCCTGTTTCATTTTTTTCTATTATTTATCTTAGACCCGGGCATTTTGATGGAAGTTTTCATATACCAACTCTGAAAAGTATACTAAAGCATAAAGAATTAATTACCAAAGGCACCTTAATCGTAGGACAGCATACAGCTAATAAAATCAAAATCAGAATAAAACATATACCCCTTTAATCTCCCTAAAGGGAGACTTACGAAAGGCAAAATAAATGATAACAACTTCAAATTATTATTAACTAACAAAGTCCTCCCTTTAGGGAAAATTTAGGAGGGTTTATTTTTCAATGAAAACAATTAAAGGCCCCGGAATTTTTTTAGCTCAGTTTTTGGATGATAAACCGCCATTCAATGATCTGAAAAGTATTTGTCGGTGGGCAAAAAGTCTTGGCTTTATTGGAATTCAGATTCCTACAACAGATGCAAGGTTTATTGATTTGCAAAAATGTGCAGAAAGTAAAACGTACGCGGATGAATTGAAAGGACTGGTAAATGAATGTGGTTTGGAGATCACGGAGCTTTCAACCCATCTACAGGGACAATTGATCGCAGTGCATCCCGCTTATGATAAATTGTTTGATGCCTTTGCACCTGAACAGTATCGCAATAATCCAAAAGCAAGAACAGAGTGGGCAATTCAGCAGCTTAAATATGCAGCAAAAGCTTCACAAAATTTAGGAGTAAATGCACATGCCACTTTTAGTGGTTCGTTGTTATGGCATACTATGTATCCTTGGCCTCAGCGTCCCGAAGGTTTGGTAGATGCCGGGTTTACTGAATTGGCAAAAAGATGGTTGCCGATTTTAAATGAATTTGAAAATTGCGGAGTAGACGTTTGTTATGAAATTCATCCGGGAGAAGATCTTCATGATGGTATTACTTACGAAATGTTTTTAGAAAAAGTGGGTAATCATGCAAGAGCCTGTTTGTTGTACGATCCCTCACATTTTGTATTACAATGCCTGGATTATTTATCTTACATTGATATTTATCACGAGCGTATTAAAGCTTTTCATGTAAAAGATGCAGAGTTTAATCCAACAGGAAAACAAGGTGTATACGGAGGATATCAAAATTGGATAAACAGAACTGGCAGGTTTCGTTCACCAGGGGATGGACAGGTTAATTTTAAATCGATATTTAGTAAATTAACGGCTTATAATTATCAGGGCTGGGCAGTAATGGAGTGGGAATGTTGTTTAAAAAATCCGGAGGATGGCGCAAGAGAAGGGGCGGAATTCGTCAAAAAAAACATCATCCGTGTAACTGATAAGGCTTTTGATGATTTTGCAGGAACGATAAATGATGTAGATTTAAATCGCTCTATATTAGGACTGGAATAAATTTTTATTTTAATTTAGAAAATTAATATTTGTTATATGAAAAAGCTAATAATTTTTTCTGCCATTTTATTTTTTATCGGTTGCGGAAACAATTCTGAAACAAAAGAAAAATCGACAACAGATTCAACCACTGGAAAAACAGAAACAACTGATGCTGATGCATCAAAGGGGTTGGAATTGATATCTAAAAGTGATTGCTTCACCTGCCATAAATTAACTGAAGCCTCTATTGGACCTGCATATGCACTTATAGCAGAAAAGTACAAAACACTTGATCAGCCGGCAATGGACTCAATAGTAAACCAAATTATTAATGGAGGCGCCGGCAAATGGGGCACAGTTCCTATGGCACCTCATCCCAATATATCCAAGGAAGATGCACAATTAATGGCGCATTATATCATGTCAATAAAAAAGTAAATGATGAATAAAATACCTTCCTTCTTATTTGCCGTAATATTTTTTTATGGCTGCCACTCTACTAAAATTATTCCCATGAATACAACCACAGCTATGCTAAGCACAGAGGAAAAAAATAATGGATGGCAGCTATTGTTTGATGGGCAAACAACTAATGGATGGCATGGCTACGGCAAACAAAATTTTCCTAAAGCCTGGAAGGCTGAAAATGGTGTACTGCACCTTGATGCATTAGTGAAAAAGAGCGATAGTACACAAGGAGGAGATATTGTTACTGATGAAGAATTTGACAATTTTGATTTCAAGATTGAATGGAAAATTTCAAAAAATGGCAATAGTGGTATAATGACCTATGTAAAGGAAGATCCGGTTAAATACAAACAACCATACCATACGGGCCCAGAGATGCAGGTGCTTGATAATATCGGTCATAAGGATGGGAAAATTTATAAGCACAAGGCCGGGGATCTTTATGATCTTATTGCATCCACAAAGCAAGCCGAAAAACCTGTTGGAGAATGGAACCAGGTAGAAATAATCTCCAACAATGGAAAACTTGATTTTTATTTAAATAGCGAACATATTGTAAGCACTACTATGTGGGATGATACCTGGAGAAAAATGATAGCAGAGAGTAAGTTTAAGGAATGGCCGGATTTTGGAACATACAAAAAAGGCAGGATTGATCTGCAGGATCATGGCGATGATGTTTGGTTCAGAAATATTAAAATAAAAAGACTTTAGTACGCTAACAATGAACTTATAAATAATTCTTATTAAATTCTTTTTTTACAGTTTAATCAGCGTCAATTTATCTTTAATACAGCCAGCACCGGTAAATGGTCTGAGGCATATTTTTCATCAATTACCTTATGTTCAAGAACAGTAAACTTATCCGATGGTCGGAAAGCGATATAATCTATTGTCTTTGTAGGATTGATTTGTGATATAGTAAAAGCGCAATTACTTATACAGGATCTTGTAAAATACTTATCTAATACATCTACTATACGGCTGGAAGGAACGCCATTAAAATCTCCCGCAATTATTAGCGGGTATTTCATTTGTTCAGTAAGCTCAATGATTTTATTTATCTGCAATAAACGATTCGTGTCATTCCTCTGTGCGTCAAGATGTGTGCAGGCAAAAATAATTTTTTTACCATGTGGCAATGTGACCATAGCTGTAGCCAGCGTTCTGTGCTCTCCCCCTGTGCTATCTGCAGTAGGAAGCGGATTATTTGTAGTTGATGTAATAGGAAATTTAGATAGAATTGCCACACCATATTCACCGTCATCATAATTAATAGCTTTGGCAAAAAAGAAATAAGGCAATCCTGCCTGTTTTGCTATTTCTTGTGCTTCGTTTAAGGTTTTACCAGAGCGGTTTGTATTAACATCCACTTCCTGCAATGCTACCAGATCGGGATTTTGTTGTTTGATAACATTCGCTATTGCACTTATATCAATAACATTAGGTTTTGATGGAGGGTTGGCATGATGAATATTATAGGTAAGAAACCTAAAGCTGGATACCGCATCAATTTGGGACGGCCTTGGTACCATCCTGTTTCCACACCCGATGCCAATCCATAAAATACAACTTATGATAATCAATCTATAAGTCATAAAATATTATTTTTAAAATTGGATGGAGAGCATTGCGCTTCGGATGGTGCCGAAGCTGTGTAAGTGAAATAGCGACAAATAATTTTTAGGATCATATTTATACACTAGTTATGTGAGCCCATAAAAAAACCGCTAATGCCCTGTATTACAGTATATTAACGGTTTATTAAAGCTGTAGGGGGAGGGTTCGAACCTCCACGAGGCAGTTAGCTATAGCACAAGGTTCAGTGGTCGACCCTGGTCGAATCAATATTGCTACTGAGACGGCTCTATGCTACGTTTGTCCTGTTATCCTCACCCCCGAGACAAGAGGGCATGTCTGCCTAAAATTTCATCACCCCACAATTTTTTAGGAACTTTAGACGGCAAAATTAAAATAAGTTCTAATTATAAAGAAATAAATCAAAATAAATTTAAAAGAAATACGTTTCATTCAATAATCAATTGTTTAATTAAATACTTTCAAAAAATAATATTATAAATGGCTACCAAATTAAACCTTGACAAATTAGATCTCCAGATAATTCATGAGATGCTGGGAAATGCTGAAGTTCCGTATGCCGAACTTGGTAAAAAATTATTTGTTAGCGGAGGAACCATCCATGTTCGTATTAAGAAACTGGAAGAGATGGGCATAGTAAAAGGAAAAAGAATTAAGGTTGATCTGAAACAATTAGGTTATGATATTACTGCCTTTGTAGGGATTTATTTAGAAAAAAGTTCTTTGTATGATACAGTAGCAAAAGAACTTGAGGCTATTCCTGAAATAGTACGATTGAATTATACAACCGGTAATTACAGTATGTTTATAGAAGTTGTTTGTAAAGATATTAATGAGCTTCGCACTGTATTACACGATGCCTTACAAAATATAAAAGGGATAGAAAGAACAGAGACATTTATTTCTCTGGATGATGGTTTCAACAGGAATGTTCAGATACTTCACACAAATTGATTTCACTTCAAGTTAAGGTTGCTGAAACAGAAAATGAAAAATCTTACGTTTTATTCACGATTAATTTTGATGTAAGTAGAGTAAAATACCTAAAACTTTCCTCTTACATCTAACGCATCCCTTAATCCATTTCCTAAAAGATTAAAAGCTAAGACAAGTATCATTATGGCAATGCCAGGTGCCAGCGCTAACATTGGATTATGCGTAATTATAAAGTTGTAATTTTCTTTTATCATTAATCCCCAGCTTGGCTGAGGCGGCTGCACACCCACTCCTAAAAAACTTAAACCTGCTTCTACAATTATTGCCGTTGCAAAATTGGAAGCTGCAATTACAATTACAGGACCTAAAATATTTGGTAAAATATGCCTTACAATTATTCTCATATCTTTTATGCCCAATGCTTTTGCTGCCTGTATATATTCCATCTCTCTTAATACTATCACTTGTCCTCGTATCAATCTTGCAACAGAAACCCACATCGTTAATCCTACTGCAATAAATATTTGCCAGAAGCCTTTGCCTAAAGCCAATGTGATTCCGAAAACCAATAATAATGTTGGGATGCTCCATATAACATTTATGAGCCACATGATAATATTATCAGTCTTCCCCCGAAAATATCCGGCAAGGGAACCGAGTATAACACCAATGGTAAGAGAAATTAAAACTGTTATTAAACCCACAGCCAGGCTCACTCTTACGCCAACAATCAATCTGCTTAGTATGTCTCTGCCAAATCTATCAGTGCCTAACCAAAAGGTTTTTGAAACAATATAATTATCAACCAATTTCGAACCTGGAATGCTTTTTCTGTCTTCTACTCCATCATCAATAAATTTTTGGATGATAATAGAGTCACCTTTTATTTGATGGCTGTTTATGGGGATAAGATTGAACCTATCTTCTTCACCGTATAATAATCTTTTAAAGAAATTGGTGTGAGGTATATCTTTTTCTTTTTTTACTTTGATAAAGCCTTTTTTATATCCTGGCTTTTTTGCCTGTATCTCTACAATTTGCCTGTCAGCATTTGGTGTTGAATCATTAGCAATAAAATATGCAAAAATGCCTGTGATGATTGATATAAAAATTATCACTAGCCCAAACATTGCACCTTTATTCTTTTTTAAACGCTTCCATGCATTTTGAGAAAATGAGAAAGATTGGTGAGTAAGTTTGCTCATTTATTTATTAAGAAGATTCAGCAAATAAACAATTTTGTTTTTCATTTCACTTTTCTTTCCTTCCATTTATAAGAACCGAATTTACCAAGCCATCCGGCAACTATAGTATACAATATATGAAAGGGCTGTGCCAACGGGAACCACCATAAAAGTTTTTCTTTTTTAAAAAAAATGGCAACAGGGTATATAAAAAATAGTTCGACAATTGTTTTCGCGATGAGCACACCAATAAACCACAAGAACACTAAGGGATAAAATATAGAAAGAATACCGAGAAAGAAAATCCAGATATTAAATAGATAAACCAGTAATAAGACAGCAGTAATTTTTTTGTCAGTGTATTTATCTGCTTTACTCGCCCAACGTATTCTTTGGTTTAAAAATTCTTTCAAAGTTTCTGCAGGTTTGGTTTGTACTATTGCATCAGGTGATTTTAAAAACAAAACTCTTTCGGGATGACGTTCAAATATTTTATGCATCAACAACATATCATCTCCGCTGGCAATGTTGTCTATCCCTGCAAAACCACCAACTTCTAAAAAAGCTTTTTTCTCATAAGCGAGATTAGCGCCATTGCACATGCTGTGAAATTTTTTATAAACTGATGCACCGGTAATTCCCTGAAGGGTAATAAAATCGAGTGATTGAAAGATTTTTAAAAACCTCACCCCTGGCCCTTCTCCTGCTGGAGAGGGGATTGAATAGGTTACTGGTGCTGCAATAAATGCAGGATGATACATTTCATAGAACGAAGAGATTGTTTGCAGCCATAAATTGGGAACTATACAGTCTGCATCTGTTGTAACTATTAATTCTCCTTTAGCTTTTGATATTGCAACTTCAATTGCTTTCTTTTTATAAGAATTCAGTTCTCCTTCTTTTGTAAAATCTTTTAAAGAAAGCAAAATGACATTTTTCTCAACAAAAGAATTTATGATTTCTGCAGTTCTATCCGTTGAAAAATCATCTACAACAATTACTTCAAATAGAGTTTCAGGATATGTTTGAGAAATTACTGCCTCAAGGCACTTATATATATTTTTCTCCTCGTTTCTTGCAGGGATAATTATTGAAATGGACGTGCTAAAATTATTTCCAATTTCCAACTGTTTGTTGCTTATTGGTATTTGCAGCCAACTCTGGCGATAATATATAATCAAGCAGGAATAAATGAGAAAGAGGACTATGGTAATTGATATGACAATCATTCTTAACAAAAATAAATTTTTACAATTCAAACAAAATATTATCTTTGAGTAGTTGCATAAACAACTATATGCCTAACAACCAATTTAGAAAAGGAGAACTTTATAGTTTTATCACAGGTAAAGCTTCTACAGCCATTGCGAGGAGACTGCAGAAGAATTTTAAACAATCAGGATTGGATATTACTATTGAGCAATGGAGCGTTTTATATCATTTGTGGAAGGAAGACGGACAGAGCCAGCAGCAATTATGTGATGCAACTTTCAGAGATAAACCAGGTATTACAAGGCTTGTTGATAATCTTGAAAAATTAAAATTGGTAAAAAGGGTTCCCTCAAAGAATGACCGTAGAATTAATATTATTTATTTAACCAAAGAAGCAATGCATCTGCAGGACAAAACAATGGAATTGGCAAATCAAACGTTAAATGAAGCATTAAATGGTGTAACCAGCGGGCAGATAGAAATTGCCAAAGAAGTTTTGCATACAGTTTACGATAATCTAAAATAACACTCTCTGAATCTCCCTAAAGGAAGACTTGGAAGATTATAATAAATGAATATCT
>JBPCQG010000121.1:0-18291 GCA_050998315.1 Chitinophagaceae bacterium | reverse complement strand
CTGAAAAAATAGTGGCTCAGCCTTACAATATTCGTCAAGATTTAATCAGCAGATGGGAAAATAAAAAAAATTAATTGAAATTTTAAGACCCTTTTTTATAGATCGTCTATTTACAGGAATACCCTCTATTACAGTTTCATAAATGAACTTAACTCTCCTATCCTGTTTGTTCTCCAGGTTGTCCAATATATTTCTATCAAAAATAAAAATCGGGATAACTGGATTTTTATCTTTCAGTGTATAATACAACCCTGCATTGTCATGCAAACGCAGGTCCCTCCTAAACCAGAATATGTTTACCGTGTCCATTTATATACTATGCCTGTTAAACATACGCAAGTAACTCAGTATATAGTTTGATTAAGGATCCCATGAAGTTCGTTGGTGTAATACAGTTAATTATTTCTATCTATTTCACCATTATACTTAAAAAAAATGCTCATTCAAAATATTGAATGAGCAAAAATAGAGTATGCATTTTTATTTCGTTATCAACCTACAAATCATCATCAAGTAACTTGTGTTTTACTGCATACATAATTAAGCCAGCTGTGCTTTTTGCACCAGTCTTAGTTTTAAGCTTATCCCTCATGGCCTCTACAGTTCGTGGGCTAAGCTCAACAGCCTCGGCAATTTCACGGGTGCTCTTTTCTTCACACATTAATTTAAGAACTGTAATTTCTTTTTCTGTAAGCCTGGCATCTACTGTCATAAGCCTATTCGGAATTACCATATTTCTTTGGCGAAGATTATTTAATAGCGCCTGGTTGGTTAAAGAATTAAAATAATATTCCTGTTCATGACATGTTTTAATGGCTTCGTAAATTATTTCAGAATCTGAAGTTTTAGTAAGATAACTGTTAGCCCCAAGCTCCATTAACTTGGTTATCATACTGTGATCATCCATCATAGTAAGTATAATAACCTTTATATGAGGATAAAGCTTTTTAATTTCAGGTAAAGTGCTTATACCATCCATTATAGGCATCTGTATATCTAATAAGATAACGTCAGGTTGTACGGATTTTAGTAACATAAGTAGGTGAGACCCATTATCAGCTTCTCCTATAACTTTAATATCTTTTTTAGATGACATGGCTGTCTTTACGCCTGCTCTATAAAGAACATGGTCATCAGCTATTATTACATTTATCAACGATGGGTTTTCTGATTTTAAAGACATATTGATGAGTTTTTCTTTTATCGATTTTAGATTAAGTAAAAGTCCATAATTTTTACTTAATATGGTATAGCAGAATTACTGAATATAAGATATAGTATTTATACGAGTATTTAACGAATAATTGCTAATTAAAATTAAATACACAAAATGGGAAGTAAAATAATTTTTGTAGAAGAGATTACACAAAATTGTTGATGTCAGTTTATATGTATATTTACCTAACGTAATAATCATTGTCTTTGCTGAATTTCATAGATTGGATAAAATTTTGCGGGATAATAATAAAATTTGCATATGCCAACTAATTTTAATCAAATTCCACCGGCTATAAAAACAAATTGCAAATCTCTAAAGATAACAACTACTTACAGGGGGTTTACTTCTATAGATCAGGAAATTGAAAGAGAAATTGCTTTACAATGGTTCTCATCCAAAAAATGCTCTTTTTCTCAAAGGAACTTTTTATTAAAAAAAGATTTTCTTTAGTCTAATCAATCAGTTTATTACGCATCCCATACATAATTAGCCCGGCTATAGTTTTAGCGCTAACCTTCGATTTCATATTCTGGCGAATAGTTTCAATAGTACGTGGGCTTAAAAAAATTATTTTAGATATCTCTTCAGTGGTTTTATCCTGGGCGATAAATTGTAATATCTTTATTTCTTTCTCATTAAAATTTATCGGTACCGTACTACCATAATGCTGACGTACATTTTTCTTTTGAATCAGTTTGCCCATCACTGCATTATTAACAAGGGAGTTAAAATAGAAATCATCATTCATGCAGGTAATAATAGCCTCATAAATCTCTTCGGGATCAGTGGTTTTTGTGAGATAAGCATTTGCGCCCATTTCCATCATCTTGCTTATCATTTGCTGATCGTCATACATTGTTAAGATAATTATTTTAATATCTTCATATTCCTTCCGCAGCATTTCAATTGCATTAATTCCGTCAATTTCAGGCATTCGAATATCCATTAACAATACGTCCGGTTTTTTTATTGCAACTTTGTGCATTAGGTCTTTACCATCCTGAGCTTCCCAAAGCATTTTTAAATTCTCTTTCCCGGAAAGTGCCATCTTTATTCCATCCCTAAAAATTTTGTGATCGTCTGCAATAGCAATTTTAATTAAGTTGGCAGTAGACATTGAATTAGTGCTTTAGGGTTTAGTAATACTTAATTTGATAATGCAATTTAATAGTGCTATTACTTATCCCCTTTAATTTTTAGATAGGATTAATGGTAAAAAAACATAACGCAAATATACGCTTTCTATTGCTGTTATTATACATTGATATTTGCATAATTACTTATTTACCGGTAATAATTACATTTCAAAACAGAGGAAAACGCTTGATTTTATTTTCTCATAATAACTATCTTTATCTCTTTGATTATTCATTGGCAAACTAATTGTAGTTAATGTAAATCAATATGTTTTTATAAGGACTCGCTTTAAACTTCCAAAAAGCCGCGCTATAATCGGTAATCTTAAATAAACTCCATATAGTAGTAAAAATACCAGGGTATTTATCCATCTACTCCATAGTAATTTTACTATTTTGCTATAGTAGATTTACCTTATTTTTAATCGTAATTAACCCCTATTTCAGTCTGTGAGCCCTGCCAATACTGTATTCGCATAAATCATAGTAGTATTTATATTTTCGACCTGTAGGAAAATCGCTTTCTTATTATGAAATTGTACTTAAATAACCCCGTAAAACTTACAATTATGACACAACACGAACTTTTAGAAACCAAAACCCTTGCTGAAGTTGGTGAAGACATTGGCTTAACAGAAGGTATCCAATTAGTAAAAGCTTTTTCACGAGCTAATCCTGAGGCTACAAAAGGTTATTACATTGGAAGAAACATTATCGACCAAATTTTAGCACAACCGGATTGTATTGGAATTAACTTCCGTAAATGCTTAACAAACTTAAATGAAGAGCATTTAGTTTACACAGGTGTTGATGCAGATGGCAAAGACATTGTTGAATATTCTGTAGTTACTGTTACAGGCGATGTTGTAAAACGAAATGCGATTGTTGCGGATAGAACCTGGGTCAATAATGATGAAATCGAATATATTGATTAATTAGTTTCGATTTCAGTTTTATCTTTTTATATTTGGCATAAATAGCCAATACTATAACAAAGATTTTACAAAATATTGCAAGCTTTTCTTCTGTATTACCCTTAATTTTTTTCTTTATATTCCAAAGGAATAACAAAAGCAAAGAATTAAGGGTTATTTTATTTTATTTTATTTACACTTTTGCAAATGAAATAATTACTTTTTATCTTTTTCAAATTGCCGGACTACGCCCTTTTTTTATATATGATATATTTGCTGTAGCTGAATTTTGTTTATTCTCATGGTTCTTCTATCTTATAATTCATAACCCGAAAATAAAAAGGCTGATACTCCCATTTGTAATTATTTTTTGCATATTAAGTCTATCCCTTTATATTTTCTTGCCAGAAGATAGATCCTTCAGTTCGATATTGGTTGGTATCGAATCTGTTTCTATAATCGCATTTTGTATTTATTACTTTTTTGATCAGCTAAAGCAACCAAATACATTTTTAATCTATTCTTCTATTAACTTCTGGATCATCATTTCTTTCTTAATGTACTTGTCAGGAACATTCTTTTTATATATCTACGCCGAAAGTATGTTATCTAATAAAGTTTTTTTAAACCAATATATTCTAATCAATTCATCATTTGGTATTTTGAAAAATATTCTATTTTCTATTGCCATGCTTATGAAACCAGAAACAAAAAACACGCAAGCAATTTTTCCAGAAGACAAACTTAATGCCGGTTGGAATACCAATCAATCCTTACAAAACTTAAATTAACGGGCTTAATCCTTAACATGTATTTTCTACAAGCAAATGAGGGCTCTACAGGAATACCAACTGGTTTAGTTTTTGGCACGCTTGGTATGTTTGTAATGGCTATAGCTATAGTTGTGTTCGTTATTTTTCATCAGCGTAAGGTTATTCGTTACCAATTGCAGATGAAACAGATGGAAGATGAAAAACAACAAATTCTTTTACAGGCATCAATCCGTTTTCAGGAAGAAGAAAGACAGCGCATTGCCGCAGATTTACATGATGATGCTGGTCCGCTTTTAGCTACAGCACGATTGTACCTGAATGAAAATCTTATTCACCAGGAACCTGCCATTCAGCTTCAGTCTATCTATAACGCTAAACAAATTATTGATGATGCTATCCAATTAATAAGAAATATTTCTCATAGTTTGATGCCGCCCACTCTTAAAAACTTTGGGCTTGAATCTGCAATGACAGACCTTTTTCAAAAAATCAACGGTTCCGGAACTTTGAATGCCACAGCCCGTTTTCATGATTACAGGCAACGTTTAAAATTGGAGCAGGAACTCCTGGTTTTCAGGATTATTCAGGAGCTTGTAACGAATATTATTAAGCATAGTAGCTCAGGTTTTATTCATCTAACCCAAAATACAAATGGCAACAACCTGTATTTTCGAATTCATCATGATGGACAGGGAATCATTCAATCAGAGTTTGAAAAATTAAATCATAATTCAGGAGGCCTGGGTTTAAAAAATATTGAAAGCCGTGTAAAGGTTTTAAAAGGAAGGATCTTATTTGAAATAGATTCTTCTCATACATATTATAAGGTTACATTGGAAATACCTAAAGAGCGTTTGATATAATTTAATAATCATAGTATACATTCCAAATATTTATCTTTACCTTCTGTTTAGTTATGGAAGTAATAAAAGTTGCCATCGCAGATGATCACCAGATTTTTAGAAAAGGAGTAATCCTGTCTCTTCGGCAATATAATAATATAAAATTCATATTTGAAGCTGATAATGGAGAAGATCTGATCCAAAAAATATCAAATAATGATTTGCCTGATGTAATTCTTATGGACCTAAAAATGCCTGTAAAAGATGGCATTGAATCAACCAAACATATTAATAAACATTTTCCTGCGATAAAAATAATTATTTTAACCATGTATGACGATGAAAGATTTGTAGGGCATTTAATGGATAGTGGTGCAAATGGTTATTTATTAAAAAACACGGAACCGTCTGAAATTAAAAAAGCGATTTCAGATGTTATGCGTACAGGTTTTTACCTGAATAATTTTGTAAATAAGGTTTTGATTAAAAAGAATTACGCGAAGCAAAAGTTTAATCCAAATCTAAATAGTGAAGTTGTTATTAGTGAAAGGGAAAAAGAAGTACTTACATTAGTTTGCATGGAATTTACGGCACAAGAAATCGCTCAAAAAATGGAGATAAGTGCCAGAACTGTTGAGGCAATAAAAGACAGGCTGATGGAGCGTTTTAGCGTAAAAAATTCTGTAGGACTGGTATTTTATGCAATGAAAAATTCTTTGATAGATTAAAAATTTATAAGATAATTTCAGGAATATTCCCTTCAACTATTAACCTTCCGGCAGTTTTACTTTTAATCTCATCTACGCTTACTCCAGGCGCTCTTTCCAACAACTTAAATCCATGTTCTGTTACCTCTAATACAGCTAATTCGGTAACGATCTTTTTTACACATTTAACACCTGTTAATGGCAAGGTACATTCCGGCAATAACTTAGATTCACCTTTTGGATTTGTATGCATCATTGCTACAATTATATTTTTTGCACTTGCAACCAAATCCATTGCTCCTCCCATTCCCTTTACCATCTTTCCGGGAATTTTCCAGTTTGCTATATCGCCGGTGTCACTTATTTCCATTGCACCTAATACTGTCAAATCAACTTTACCCGCCCGAATCATCCCAAAACTCATAGCACTATCAAAAAACACAGATCCAGGTAATGCAGTAATCGTTTGTTTACCTGCATTTATTAAGTCAGGATCCTCTTCACCTTCTATTGGAAATGGACCCATACCAAGCAATCCATTTTCTGATTGAAGAATTACATTAAATCCTTTGGGAATGTAATTAGCAACCAAAGTAGGAATTCCAATTCCAAGATTTACATAATATCCATCTTTTAATTCTCTTGCAATTCTCGCTGCAATTTGGTTTTTATCTAACATAAACTAATGTGATGATATGATAGTTGCTGATGTACTAATGAAGGCATACTCCTTATAAAATTGCATTAGCAAATTAGCATTAATCTAACCAGCTAATTTTCTCACTGTTCTTTGCTCAATTCTTTTTTGATAATTCTCGCCTTTAAAAATTCTATGAATATAAATACCGGGTGTATGAATATTATTCGGATCCAATTCTCCTTCTTCAACCAATTCTTCCACTTCAGCAATTGTAATTTTTCCTGCCATTGCCATCATGGGATTGAAATTTCTTGCGGTAGCTTTATAGATAAGATTTCCCTGGTTATCCCCTTTCCATGCCTTTACAATTGCAAAATCTGGTTCAAATGCATATTCCATTAAATATTGTTTTCCGTTAAATTCACGAACTTCTTTTCCTATGGCTACTTCGGTGCCAACACCTGCTGGTGTAAATATCGCAGGAATTCCATACCCTGCAGCCATACATCTTGTGGCTAAGGTGCCTTGGGGAATTAATTCTACTTCTAACTCCCCGCAGAGCATCTGCCTTTCAAACTCAGCATTCTCGCCAACATAAGACGAGATCATTTTCTTCACCTGCTTTTGCTTAAGCATTAACCCAATTCCAAAATCATCGACGCCTGCATTATTAGAAATACAGGTTAAATGCTTTACATTTTTCCTTACCAACGCTTCTATGCAATTTTCGGGAATACCACATAGCCCAAATCCTCCTAACATTAAAATATCTCCATCTTTTATATCAGAAATAGCATCATCAGCATTCTTAAAAACCTTATTCATCTTTTTACTAATTATTTATTTTTGCACTATCACTTTTCTGTTTCTCCCGCTTAAGAGAATCTTCTATGATATTAATTTTTGTTTGTTGAGCATTCAGGCTGTCAAGCATAGTTCGGATAATATCCGGATGATGTATATAATAAGAATAACTTTTTTCAAATTGTTCTTCTGTAATATCATGAATTAAAAAAACCTTCCTAGTAAGCCTGGCATTTTCATCCGGCGATAATTTAGTTGAATCATTTTTAGCTATTTGCTGAGAGAGAGCATCAGCTCTGAATACATCCCATAATATCCTCTGCATTTTTTGCGGTTTAATAATTCCCCGGGGTACTGACTCTTTACAGGAAATAAAAAAAATTGAAATCAACATTATTAAAATGCATCTTATCATTTTAATCCTTCTTTATATTTAGAAGTATTTGAAATATCGAGGCGCTGCAGATACTCTAAAGCTTTTAATTTTTCCGGAGGTGAAGATTTAGAAAATATTTTTATTAACTCCTGTGTTTTACCTTGTAAGAAAAATGCGAGGATCATTGTATTAGGATTGTCGGTATTAAAATTATTCAAAAGACTAAGAACATTTAAAATCTGATTTCTTGCTCCTATTTCATCTTCATATAATCTATCCATGCCCATCCTGTAAAAAGTAAAATATGCATCATGAATAAGGGAATAACGGCTGTTAAGTAAATTCTCTGTCAGCCAATAACGATTGCGTGTACCATCAAAAGCTTTCCATCCTGAAATATTTCTGCCATCGGGTGCATTATTTACAATATTTTGAGCTTTGAGGAAATAAATATTACCTCCTCTTTGAGAAAAGGAATCATAATCCAGACCAAGAATAATATTAATATAATAGGCAATCACGGCTGTAAGGTTAGAGGCTAATGCATCAGTACCCGCAACACGATTGTCATTAAAATCCAATTGCTGAAATTCAGCATATTTAAAAATGATATCATTATCCTGAAAATTAATAATAGGTGATAAATAGGAAGAATTAAATACAGGGCGGGCCGATTGAATTGTTAGAGATGCTTTATACACATTAGCATCGTTTGTTGTTTCGAGATTCAATAGAAAGCTGCAATCAATTTTTTCTTCAGTAGAAAAATTATCGCTACCCCATTTACGGTTATTAATAAAATTGTTTAAAGCTGTTTGCAGAGTTTGAAAAGATTTCTTATCAACATTTCCTCCTACTCTGTTTGATAACACATTTATCCTGGCACGCAGTTCCTGCGATCTAACAACGTTAAGCATTAAAAAAGAAGCTACTAAAAAAAATAATTTACGCATTTTTATATTGTATAATAGTGTTTACAATGTCTTTAGCAACAAGCTTTTTAGATTTTGTTTCAAAATCTAATTCATTTCCATTCCTGTCAAAAATTGAGATTTTATTAGTCTCAGCGCCAAAGCCTGCTCCTTCATCATTTAAAGAATTCAAAACGATAAGATCAATGTTTTTCTTTTCTAATTTAGATAACGCATTTTCTTTTTCATTATTGGTTTCCAAAGCAAACCCAACTACTATTTGATCTTTGCTTTTTCGCTCTCCCAGTTCTTTTAAAATATCATTTGTTCTTTTTAAATTAAGGTTAAAAACACTCTCTGTCTTTTTTATTTTTTTTGATGAAAAATCCTGTGGCATATAATCTGCAACCGCGGCTGCCATTACAATTATATCAGCTTTTGCAAAATTGTTCATGCAGGCATCATACATTTCGCGTGCTGAAATAATATTTATTGTATGTATACTTTTAGTAACATCAATATGGGATGGTCCTAAAACTAATGTAACATCCGCCCCCCTTAGGGCAAACTCTTCAGCAATGGCAACACCCATTTTACCCGAAGAATGATTACTGATAAATCTTACAGGATCAATAGCTTCATGGGTAGGACCCGCAGTCACTAATATTTTTTTACCCGCTAACTCTTTACTTTTAAAAAAAGAATTGTTTAGATATTCCATAATTGTATCGGGTTCCGCCATTCTCCCATCTCCATATAAGCCACTTGCTAATTCACCGTTTTCAACAGGAATGATGTGATTTCCAAAAGACCTTATCTTATCAATGTTTAATTTGGATGATGCATGATGCCACATATCCTCATCCATAGCAGGAGCAACAATTATAGGACAAACTGCAGATAAATATACAGCCAATAATAAATTATCACAAAATCCATTTGCCATTTTTGCCAGTGTATTGCAGCTCAATGGTGCAATTAACATAACATCAGCCCATCGCCCAAGGTTAACATGATTAGCCCAGGAAGTTTCATTGAAAAGATTAACTAAAACTTCATTCTTTGATAAAGTGGCAAATGTAAGTGGAGACACAAAATCTTTTGCTGAGGGAGTCATTATCACTTTTACTTCTGCACCATCCTTTATTAACAGGCGAACTAATAGTATGGCTTTATAAGCAGCAATGCTGCCTGTAACTCCTACTAATATTTTTTTACCGGAAAGCATCAATAAAAAACGACGATTAAACAATCGTCGCTAAAATTATATTTTCTTATCTAAAGATTAATACAAAAGTTTTAATAGAATTTAAATACTAATCCTTAACTAAAAAGATCATCTTCGTTTTTACGATAATATACTTTGTCATCCATAAACTCAGTTGTTGCTAACAAAGCCGGATTAGGCATTCTTTCATATGCTTTTGAAATTTCAATTTGCTCTTTATTTTCGTGGATCTCCTCAAGACTATCAGTATGGCTGGCAAATTCTTCCAGTTTATTATGTAACTCTTCTTTTAATGAGATATTAATTTGATTGGCTCTTTTAGCTATAACAGCAATAGATTCATATAAATTGCCGGTTTTAGCTTTAATATCTGTTAGATTTTTAGTTTCTACAACATTGCTTGTATTAGCGCTTTGTTGTCGTCTTAGCTTGCTCATTTTGTAATACTTTAATGTGATTTAAACTCAAGTTATTATAATCTTTTGCATCTTTTAATAATTTCCTTTCAGGATATCTGTCTGTAAAATCATTAACTTCTGATACAACCTTTTCATATCGTTCTATTTGTCTTTCAATGATACTTAATTTGGCAAACTGATAAAAGGATTTAATGCTCATCAATTTATATTCGTCCCCCTTTGTTGATTCAGGATAATTATTTAATAAATTAGTAAATGCTATACCTGCGGCTCTGTAATGCTGTAATTTGTAATATAATTCTGCACTTTTAAATTCCTTGATTTCAAGTTTAGCCCTGCTTTTATCAATAACATCAAATGCACTTTTTAATCTTGAAGAATTAGGATGTGTATTTATAAAAGTTTGCATCATACCAATCGTTCTGGCAGTATTTGTTTGCTCTAATTCTATTTTGGGTGATTGCAAATAAAAGGTATATGCATGCAGGTACGCTATCTCTTCTTCTTTCGGACTATTAGGAAAAACCTCTAAAAAGCCTTTAAAGAGATTTTCTGCATCTTCATAATTTTTTTGAAAAAAAGAGCAGTAAGCATATTTATAATATAGATCCTCAAACTTTTCTGTCCCTTTAAACACAGGAAACAATTCTATATATAATTGTTCTGCCTGTTTATATTTCTTTTTATAGAAATATTCATCAGCCTTTTTCAGTTGATATTCATAGTCTTTGCTTTTTAGAACTTTTCCAAAATCACTTGTGCAAGATGTAACCGAAAATGCTGTAACGAGTAAAATGCATAATAATTTCATAAGGAGGCGCAAATTTACGTTTAAAAAAGATAAAAATATCTTTTAAAAGTCTTAATAAATTAAAGACCAACTATTAAATTGTGGTTTTAGTAATATATTATGAGAAACCCCTCAATTACTTGAAGGGCTTATCATATAACAAAATGAAAATCTTACTTTCTTATACTTTTTATATCAATTGTGTTTGCATCGCCACCGCCGATTTCGCAATTAGTTGTAATTCTGTCTGAGCTAATTCCTTCTACTTCCATTAAATATCGTTTAATAGCCTGTATTCTTTTGTTGCACACGGCCTGAGATGCTTTTGATGGAGCAGAATAACCTGTTATAATTATATCACAAATTGCGTTGGCTTTTAATTTAGAAGCTATTGTAGCAAGCAATGCTTTTGTATCGTCGTTTAAAGAACTGGAGTTGCCTTTAAAACTTATACTCGGTAAATCACCGATAGCGCATGAATCAGCTGCAACAGGCAGATTTTTACAACATTCAGGTAACGGACAATTACCAACACCGTCAGCATCAACAGGTTGACAATAGGTAGGAGTGATTAATTCCTTATCATTACAATCCGGTACGCCATCACCATCAGTGTCTTTGCTAACACCATGTGTATCTACCGGACAACCTGCAGGCGTATTTGGCTCCTTATCCAGCTGGTCAAGAACACCATCATTGTCAGCATCATCAAAGATTGGTTTTGGAAGCTTCATATGGCGTGGATTATTTAACTCGCTGTAAGCATAATCTAATGGGTTTAACCACCATAGCGGTTCTACAGATTTAGCCCCAAGGTTTAAGTTTATACCTATTGATGCATAATTATAGCTATCAAATTCGGGAGTTAAAGCTGCGTCACCCGTAGGATGTTCCTGCCAAATCTGGCCATCTAAATAATCATCTTTTACAACAGTATATTTTTCTTCAATTGCTAAATTTATACGCTTGCTTAACTTAAATGCGACACCCCCAATAAAATGCCCCGAAGGTCTTAAAGTATTATTGCCCAATACACCCCTACGAGTTCCTTGTGCCTGAGCTTCTGTTTCGTAAGTATCATCCATTTGGTCTTTTAATTTTTTTACTACCTCATGGCGATTAGCATGCGTTTGGCTTGATAAAGGTATTTGGCTAAATACCGAAGTATAAGTTTGCCCATTAGCATTAAGCGCATTTACCATTGTATGATATGCAGTAAAGCCAAAACCTGCGCCCCCATAAATAACTATACCGGATTTTTGTTTGTGAAAGCGGATATTATTTAAAGTAACTATACCCTGTAAAGTCAAATCTTGAACTTTGGCTCTATAATTATAAAAAACACCCTCACTGGGTTTGCCTGTAATTGTACTTTGTAATTGTCCCGAAGGAGTCCTTGCCAGTGCAGCATACTGATTGCCAGCTGGTAAATTTGTTGTCCATGCATGATTCTTTGCAAAATTAAAAGATTGATTCCAGGCTAAACCTTTGGCAATGCCATAAGTATATTGAGCTCTTACTGAAAAAACATATCCAAGTGCTTTACGTATATGTATTGATCCACCCAGAGTAGGATTTTTTGAAGGAACATCTCCGCTAACTGAAAACATTCCACCTGAAATCCCAATCTCTAACTGATTTCTGGGCTTTGCAGGAAAACTATATGTATTATTCCAGAATTCATTTTGTTGATTCATTTTTTTAGGAGAAATAACAGTGGAATCATAAACGTCATAAATGCCACTTTGTGCGTTGGAACTAAACGTTATTAGATAAAATATTCCAAATAGTAGAAAGGGTAATACTGGGGGTAACTTTGGGGTTGCCATAAACTATTGCTTTTTCTAAGTAATTGATTTATACCTGAAATACGGTATTCTCAGTAGGTTGCAAAAGTACTTAAACGTAAATTATTAAACCAAATAAATTTAGCATTTAATTATACTTCAAAAAAGTCCAATCAAAACATTTTTTAAACGAACCTTATTATCAACTTACTATACTGTTTTTTGAAGATGAAAATAAAGGTTCTCAAAAGTAAACCTTTCTATAATTTCAGTAATTATTTGTTTCAATATTTTGCTGCTTATCATTATGCAATTCTCAAAAAACCTTATTACTGAAGAATTAAAAACTTTTGAAAAAAAGTTTGAAGAAGCGGTTAAAAGTCAAACGCCTTTACTGGATCGTATAATGAAATACATTATTAAACGAAAAGGTAAGCAGCTTAGACCCATGTTTGTTTTTTTAAGCGCAAAACTTCATGGTACGGTAAATGAATCTACTTATCGTGCAGCCGCCTTGGTAGAATTATTACATACAGCAACATTAGTACATGATGATGTTGTTGATGAATCATTGGAAAGAAGAGGTTTTTTTTCAATAAATGCTTTATGGAAAAATAAAATTGCAGTATTAGTTGGCGATTATCTTCTTTCAAAGGGCTTATTACTTTCAACTGAAGCCGGGGATTTTAAACACCTTCATATCTTATCTGAGGCTGTAAAACAGATGAGTGAAGGAGAGCTTTTACAAATTGAGAAAGCAAGAAAATTAAACCTTAAAGAAGAAATATATTTTGAAATTATAAGAAGTAAAACCGCATCGTTGCTTTCTTCGGCATGTTGTGTGGGAGCATGGAGTACAAGTAAAGATGAGGTTATTGCTGAAAAAATGAAACTGTTTGGCGAAAAAGTGGGAATTGCATTTCAGATAAAAGATGATCTTTTTGACTACGGAAATGAAAACATAGGTAAGCCAACAGGTAATGATATAAAAGAAAAAAAATTAACGCTTCCATTAATTTATACACTAAATAATATAGAAATATCCAGAAGAAGAGAACTGATCTATATCATTAAAAATCAAAATAAAGATCCCAAAAAAATAAAAATAGTTTTAGATAGTGTGACAGATGCCGGCGGTATAACCTATGCAACCCGAAAGATGAATGATTACAGGGATGAAGCATTATCTATTTTATATCAATTCCCCGAAAGTGAAATTCGTAAAGGTTTGGAAGAATTAGTGAGGTATACAACAGATAGAAAATATTAATGCAAAAAAGATGGAACATATTAAAGGCAAACGAAGAAAAGGTTGAGGCACTTCATCTATCCCTCTCCATCAATAAAGTATTATGTAAAATTCTTGTGCAACGGGGTATTGATACATATGATGTTGCAAAAAATTATTTTCGTCCGCTGTTATCTCATTTGCACGATCCGTTTCTTATGAAAGATATGGATAAGGCGGTTGACAGAATATTATCCGCGATAAGGGCAAATGAAAAAATTCTTGTCTTCGGGGACTATGATGTAGACGGTACCACTTCTGTAGCCTGCATGTTTAAGTTTCTAAAAAAAATAGTTCCGCATCGAAATATTGAATTTTATATACCGCATCGTTATCGTGAAGGCTATGGTGTTAGCAAGATGGGAATTGACTTTGCAAAAGAAAATAATTTCTCACTTATCATTTCTCTTGATTGCGGAATTAAATCGATTGATCTTATTTATTATGCTAAAGTTTTAGGTCTGGATTTTATAGTCTGCGATCACCATTTGCCTGATATTGAATTGCCCCCTGCAGTTGCCATTTTAAACCCTAAGCAAAAAGATTGCAACTATCCATACAAAGAATTATGCGGTTGCGGAGTTGGCTTCAAACTAATTACTGCTCTCTCAAAAACTCTGAACATTCCTGAAACTGAATATCTCTCTTACATTGATATGATTGCAACAGCAATTGCAGCGGATATTGTACCACTAACCGGTGAAAATCGTGTGCTTGCTTTTTATGGCTTAAAAAAAATAAACGAAGATCCGTGTGCAGGAATAAAGGCTTTAATGCAGCTAAGCGGCGTTAAAACAAAATTCAGTATTAACAACGTAGTATTTATTATAGCGCCAAGAGTAAATGCAGCAGGAAGAATGGATGATGCCAGAAAAGCGGTATTAATGTTTGTTGAAGATGATTTTAATAAAGCGCTCGAATTTGCTGAAATGCTTCACATAGATAACCTTGACAGAAAAGATGCTGACAGCACAATTACAGAAGAAGCATTGGCAATTATTGATGGTGATGAAATATTAATAAAAAAGAAATCAACAGTTTTATTTAAATCCCATTGGCATAAAGGTGTTGTAGGAATTGTGGCTTCAAGGCTAATTGAAAAATATTACCGGCCCACTGTTGTATTAACACAAAGCGGTGAAGTAATTTCCGGCAGCGCAAGAAGTGTACCCGGATTTAATTTATATGAAGCCATCCATGCATGCCGTGAATATTTGATTGGCTACGGTGGCCACTTTGCAGCAGCCGGACTTAGCATGCATCCTGAAAATATTAATGCATTCAGCAATAAATTTGAAGAGATAGTTGAATCTATTATTGAGCCTCATTTACTAATACCTGAAATAATAATTGATGCTGAAATAAATTTTAAAAATCTTACGAAAGGATTTTATAATATCGTTACACAAATGGAACCTTTTGGCCCGGAAAATATGCGCCCTGTTTTTATAACCAAAAATGTTTTTGATACCTCATGGTCAAAAATTGTTAAGGAACAGCATGTAAGGTTCATCGTAAAACAGGATAATATTATTTTCACAGGAATAGGATTTAATATGGCAGATAAATTTTATTTGCTCCAGATGAATAAGCCACTTGATATTGTTTATACCCTTGACGAAAATGAATGGAATGGAGAAATACACCTGCAACTTAAAGTGATCGATATCAGGTTATCCGAATCCAATGAGCTTAATAAAACTTGATGAAATATTTTTACTACCTGAGATTATTTTTTTACATCGCTTTTAACTGGAATACAAGATTGGCATGCTTTACTGTTTATCATGAAATAAAAGGAGAAAAAAAATATAAAATTAATACCACTAAAATAGAAAAGGTAAAAAAGTTCTCAATCAAAGGAGATAATCTTGAACATGCTGAACTTTACCAGGGAGCAAACTATTATCTGCTGGAAAAGGTTTTTGCTCATCTTGAAACCATAGAAGATAGTCAAGATACAGGCGAGGCAATTAAAAACATTCTTGATTTTGGGTGCGGTAAGGGTAGAGTGCTTACTGTAGCTGCGTATTATGGATTTTCAAAAATTACAGGTGTAGAATTTGCAAAAGAGTTATGCGATACGGCAAGAAAAAATATTATTCCTGTGCAGCAAAAATTTCCTGAGAAAATATTTAATGTCATCCATGCAAATGCGGCGAATTATAAAATTGATATTGATACAAATGTGTTCTTTTTCTTTAATCCGTTTAATGAAATTGTAATGCTGAATGTAGTAAAAAACATTTTACAATCTCTAAAAGAAAATCCACGGGAAGCTTTTATTGTTTACATCAATCCTGTTCATAAAGAAGTTTTTATGAGTGCAGGTTTCGAAGAAATATATCACTTCGAAAAATTAAAGTATATCAAGGCAAGTATATTGATGTCAGATGTACGAAGTATGATGTAAGATGTATGACTACATTCTTATAAACTTTCCAAGTCTCCCTTTAGGGAGATAGAGGGCTTTTATACTTCCAATATTATACTGCTCTTTTTCACCTGCATCATTTCAACGCTTCTGTTTATAAAATTGGTAAGTTCACTTCCTTTCAACAATCCCTGTGAAAGCAAAGCCAGGTCAGTTAAATTTCTTACCTGTTTTTCCTGCTTTTCTTTGTCATCTTCTCCTAATATATTTTTGTAAATAGAATGGTTGCCATTTACTGTAAGTGTCACTTCTTCGGGCATATTGCTATAAAAACTTCCCATTCCGCCCCCGCCATGTTGTGCCATATCTTTCATACGCCTCATAAATTCAGGACGTGTTGCAACCACAGGAGGAGTTTCCGGATTCAATCCTTTTACTTCAACAGAAACACGCATTTCAGGCACATCAACCTTAAATAATTCTTTTAATTTTTCTTCTTCATCTTTACTTAAAACACTTTCTGAATTTTCATTTTTATCAATAAGATTATCAGTGATGTCAGCATCAACCCTTACAAACTGCATATCTGTCCATTTCATTTCCATGTTATTGATAAATGCAGCATCAACAATAGTTTCAAGCTTTACAACTTTATATCCTTTTTTAATTGCAGCCTGTATATAGCTATCCTGCTGAACCGGGTCAGTTGTATACACCATCACCAGTTTTCCTTCTTTATTTTTTTGCAAACCCTCTGTCGCAGTCTTATACTCCCCCAAAGTATAAAACTTTTGTTCTCCCTCTTCTGTAGCGTGAGAAGAGGCTGTTTCAAAAATGTTGAAATTATTTGCTTTCTCTAAGAATTTATCATCCGTCATCATGCCATACTTCACAAATAATCCCAGGCTCTGCCACTTTTCTTCAAAAGATTTCCTGTCATTATTAAATATCTCTTCTAATTTGTCTGCAACTTTTTTAGTTATGTGGGTATTTATTTTTTTTACATTAGGGTCACCCTGCAAATAACTTCTGCTTACATTTAAAGGAATATCCGGACTGTCAATCACACCCTGAAGCAGCATTAAAAATTCAGGTACAATATCCTTTACTTCATCAGTTACAAAAACCTGGTTGCTGTATAATTGAATTTTATCCTTTTGAATTTCGTAGCGTTCTTTTATTTTAGGAAAATATAAAATGCCGGTAAGGTTAAACGGATAATCAACATTTAGATGTATCCAGAATAAAGGCTTTTCGCCGAATGGATACAACTCTTTATAAAAATTCTCATAATCTTCTGCAGTTAGTTCACTCGGCTTTCTTGTCCATGCTGGCGACGTATTGTTGATTTGTTTATTATCATCCTTATTTTGCGTGTCATCATCACTATCTTTTTTATCTTTTTTACCTTTCTTAGATTCTTCTTCATCAATGAAAAATATTGGAACTGGGAGAAACTTACAGAATTTTTCAAGAATTGTTTTAACTCTGTATGGTTCTAAAAATTCTTTGCTTTCTTCATTTATATAAAGAATGATATCTGTCCCTCTTTGTTTCTTTTCTGTTTCTTCCAAAGTGTATTCAGGACTGCCATCACATTCCCACCTCACTGCTTTTTCTTCTTCCTTAAAACTTTTTGAATAGATCTCAACTTTATCACTCACCATAAAAGATGAATAAAAGCCCAATCCAAAATGCCCTATAATATTGGCTTCATTCTTTCCTTTATATTTTTCCAAAAATTCCTCTGCACCACTAAAAGCCACCTGGTTAATAAACTTATCTACTTCCTCTGCCGTCATGCCAACACCTTTATCAGAAATAGTTAATGTCTTTTTTTCTTTATCGATCTTTATATCAATATTTATATCGCCAATTTCTCCTTTTGCCTCCCCTATTGAAGAAAGTGTTTTTATTTTTTGCGTGGCATCCACCGCATTACTTACCAGCTCACGGATAAATATTTCGTGATCACTGTAAAGAAATTTTTTAATTATCGGGAAAATATTTTCCGTCTGAACTCGAATGGAACCTTTTTGCATATAAATAATTTTCTCTGCAAATTTCAAATAAAGTGCCACAA
>JBPCQG010000082.1:0-18518 GCA_050998315.1 Chitinophagaceae bacterium | reverse complement strand
TCACCGGGAAAAGGTATAGTATGAAATATCCATTTTCGTTTACCTGTTCTAACATCATAAGCACGAATATGTCCCGGAGCAGCAACAGGTCCTTCATCTACCCGTGTGCCCATAGTGATTAAATCTTTATAAATAATACCGGGGGATGTAGCTGTAACAAAAAGATCTTTTACCTCCCTATCCAATCCTTCATGTAAATCAATTTTTCCATCTATTCCAAAATCTTTATCCGGTTTTCCATTTACTCCATCAATACTATATAAATAAGAACCAGCTGTGTAAAACAAACGTCTTGCAGATTTTCCATCAGTCCAAAAAGTTATACCCCGAATATTATTCAGAACAAAAATATTTTTGCTGCTACCAATAGTATCAACGGGATTAAATATCCACTTTTGTTTTCCCGTAATTGCATTAATAGCAAATAATTTTAGCTGTGGAGAGGTTCCATACAATGTGCTATCTACAATAATTGGATTGCATTGAATTTGTGAATGATTTGCAGTGTCAGCATCCTGCGTGTGATATATCCATGCCACTTGCAGCTTTTCTACATTTGATGTATCTATTTGGGTAAGTGATGAATAATGAATGTTTTCTTTAGAACCCCCATATACCTGCCAACTGCTATACTTATCAGCGTTTCGATTGCATGAAGAAAGAAGTAAAAAACAAAAAATTATTACAGGCTTTAGATGTTTCCACATTATGCCAATATTATTATGTTTTTTGATAGATGTACATTTTTGCTTTGAATAATATAAAACTATTCAATTAAGTTTATGAACTCATAATCTTATTATAGCCACTCCTGAGGGATCTTTTTACTACGCTGCGCTCAGATACTATTTCGTACAGGTTTTATCTTTTAACCTTTTGTAATTATTTGAATACTTCTTAGTACAAATGTTTTTGTATTATTTGTTTGAAAACTTTCTTAAATTTATTCATAATAATATTCGGCTCTTTATTTGGGTGCATTTCAAATTGTCGCTGGCTGGTGGGGACACCAGCCAGGGCAAACCCGCCGTGGTCGGTGTCCCCACCGACCACAGCCTCAAAAGGGTATCGACAATTTGGAATGCATCCCTTTATTTCTCAATCAGTTCTTTAACTGTGTATTCTCAACTTTATAAAAATCGTAACCATGCAAAATAAAAAGCAGCAATCATCCCGAAGAAATTTTATTAAACAAATCACAGGTACCACCCTGGCGCTTGGTGCAGGGTCCCTTGCATCTTTTGCAGCAGAGGAAAAAATTGAAGAGCGCATTATTCAATATCAGAAAAAGATTTTAGCAAATGACAGTATCAATGTTGCAGTAATAGGCATGGGAATTATGGGTAATATTAATATCAACACGGCTTTGAAAGTTCCTGGTGTGAAAATGGTAGCTGCATGTGATCTTTATACCGGCAGGCTGGAAAGGGCAAAGGAAGTATTCGGAAAAGATCTTTTTGTTACCAATGATTACCGGAAAATTTTAGACAGGAAAGATATTGATGCGATAATAATTGGCACGGGCGATCATTGGCATGCACGTATTACAAAAGAAGCGTTGCAAAAAGGAAAGCATGTGTATTGCGAGAAACCAATGGTACACCTGATCAATGAAGGGCTTGGCGTTATAGAAGCACAAAAAGCAAGCAAAAAGATAATGCAGGTAGGAAGCCAACGCGTAAGCAGTGTTGTATATGCAAAAGCACGTGAGCTGTATAAGTCAGGCGAAATAGGGAAGCTCAATATGGTAAATGCAATTTATGACAGGCAGGATGCATTGGGTGCCTGGCAATATACAATGCCTGCGGATGCATCGCCTAAAACAGTTGACTGGGATAGGTATATAGTGGGTTTGCCAAAAATGCCCTACGACCCTAAAAAGTTTTTCTGGTGGCGAAACTATCGTCAATTCGGTACGGGTGTCGCAGGCGATCTGTTTGTTCACCTTCTTTCAGGTACGCATGTTATCACAGGTTCCAAAGGCCCCAATGCAATATTTGCTTCCGGTCAATTGAGCTATTGGAAAGATGGCCGGGATGTACCCGATGTAATGACGGGAATTATGCAGTACGCTGAAACACCTGAGCATCCTGCTTTTCAATTAACGCTGCAGGTAAACTTTGTGAGTGGTACAGGTGGGTCAGAAGTGATCCGGTTTATAGGCGATGAAGGAACTATTGATATAGGTGGCGGAGGATTAACTGTGCATCATAGCATAATGCCCAAAGCTCCCGGCATAGGCGGCTGGGATGCCCTGACAACTTATCCAAAGGCTATGCAGGAAACATTGGTACAACAGTATAATCAGAAGTACAGCATAGAGCAACAAAAAAGGATGATAAAACCTGACATAGTTTACAAAGAACCGAATAACTATAATGAGCATTTGGAACATCACACAAATTTTTTTGATAGTATAAGAACCGGAAAGCCGGTTGTTGAAGACGCGGTATTCGGTTTTAGAGCTGCTGCCCCCTGCCTGGCTTGTAATGAAAGTTATTTTAAAAAGAAAATAATTTATTGGGACCCTGAGCACATGAAAGTGAAAGAAAGCTGACGATGTGCAGGAAGTAATAACTCATGCGCCCGTATTAATAAATTCTTATACCACAATATATGGGTAGTGTTTAGTTTAACTGAACCATGTACATATACTCGCTAGTTGAAATAATAATTTAAAATGAGTAATATCAAAATTGCTACAGCCCAGTTCGAACATAAAAGCGGAGATAAAAATTATAATTTAGAAATAATAGAAACTCTTTGCGAAACTGCTGTTCAACAGGGAGCTTCAGTAGTAACTTTTCATGAATGCTCAATAACAGGTTATTCATTTGCCCGGCATCTTTCAAAAGAACAATTGCTGGATATAGCAGAATATATTCCTGATGGAGAAAGTATAACAAGACTTATAGAAATAGCGACAAAATATAATATTGCAGTTTTAGCAGGTTTGTTTGAAAAAGATTCTAAAGATAATATATACAAAGCCTATGTATGTGTCAGCAGCAAGGGGTTAATTGCAAAGCACCGGAAATTACATCCTTTCATTCATCCCGGTATTACTCCCGGTGATGCATATACAATATTTGAATTGGGCGGATGGAAATGCGGCATCCTTATTTGCTATGACAATAATATCATTGAAAATGTAAGAGCAACACACCTGTTGGGTGCTGACATTATTTTTATGCCGCATGTAACGATGTGTACACCATCTCCCCGTCCGGGCGCAGGATTTGTAGATCCTGCTTTATGGAAGAATAAAGAGAATGATCCCACGTCGTTACGTCTGGAATTTAATGGTATGAAGGGACGTGCATGGCTGATGAAATGGCTGCCTTCAAGGGCGTATGATAATGCATTGTACGCTGTATTTTCAAATGCTATAGGTATGGATGATGATCAGCTTAAGAACGGATGTTCCATGATAATAGATCCCTTTGGCGATATTATAGCAGAGTGCAGAACACTTGGAAATGATGTGGTAACCGCAGCTTTTGATAAAGACAAATTAATAAACGCCGGGGGAAACAGGTATAAAAAAGCAAGAAGACCGGAATTATATAAAACAATAATAGGTGAGCCACATGAAGCGGAGCAAAAAATTGCATGGTTAAATACTGCC
This sequence comes from Chitinophagaceae bacterium, assembly GCA_050998315.1. Taxonomy (GTDB): domain Bacteria; phylum Bacteroidota; class Bacteroidia; order Chitinophagales; family Chitinophagaceae; genus Ginsengibacter. Next base: position 14,890 of record JBPCQG010000082.1, on the reverse strand, counting down.
GGCCATAACGCATCTGATTAATATATTTATGAGTACATTCAATAACATTTTCTAAATAGCATTTTTATTTATCTACATTAAAATCTCAAAAAATATGAAACTATCAAGAAGAAAGTTCCTCGTAAACGGTTCTCTGTCTCTTGCGGGAACTATGTTTTTATCAAATAATCTCTTTGCAAATACAAGCGCCATGAAAACTACATTGGGTATACAATTATATTCCGTTCGTGATGATATGAAAAAAGATCCTTTGAATACGTTGAAGCAATTGGCTGCCATGGGATATAAGAATGTGGAACATGCCAATTATGTTGACAGGAAATTTTATGGATATACCGCTAAGGAATTTAAAAAAGTTTTGAATGACCTGGGTTTAAAAATGCCGAGCGGCCATACGGTAATGAGAACCAGGCATTGGGATGAGGTTACAAAAGATTTTACAGATGAATGGAAATATACTGTAGAGGATGCTAAAACCGTTGGGCAGCGGTATGTAATAACTCCCTCGTTCGATGAAAGCCTTCGCAAAAATTATGACAGCCTCATTAGCTTACTTGAGAAATTTAATAAATCCGGTGAGCTTTGTAAAAAGTCAGGGTTAAAATTTGGATACCATAACCACGATTTCGAATTCAGATATTCTCTGAATGATAAGAAGATATATGATATTATACTGGAACATACTGATCCCGCATTGGTTGCTCAGCAAATAGATATCGGGAACATGCTTGAAGCAGGAGGGATGGCATTGGAGATTCTGAAAAAATATCCCGGAAGATTTGAAAGTATGCATGTAAAAGATGAGGTGAAAGCGGAGAACAAAGGTGAGATGAGTGGTAAATTAGAAAGTACTATACTGGGCAAAGGCATTGTGCCTGTAAAACAAATAATCGACTTCGCCAGGAAATCGGGTGGTACAAAAGAATTTATTATTGAGCAGGAATCTTACCAGGGTAAAACGCCCCTTGAATGCGTGAAGGAAGATTTACGCATCATGAAGAAATGGGGGTACTGATAATTATCCAGGTTGAAATAATTTATTTTAATAGCTGCTGAATGTCTTTTCATAAAATTTTTTATTTTGTCCTGTTTTCTTTATTTCAAAATTTATATCTACCTGCACAAAATCTTAGTGCTGACATTTTACATAAACAATGGAAAGCTTACTGGATATCAGTTCCAAAGGAGCCTGCAAAAGATTATGGCGTCTACCAATTTAGAAAAACTTTTGATCTTTCCTCCGCACCCTCTTCTTTTATTATTCATGTGTCCGCAGATAACCGTTACAAATTATTTGTAAACGGAAAACTTGTTTCACTCGGCCCTGCACGTGGTGATATTTTTCATTGGAATTTTGAAACCGTAAACATTGCCTCTTTTTTACAACAGGGAAGAAACATAATATCAGCATTGGTTTGGAATGATGGAGAACTAAAACCCGAAGCTCAAATTTCATTTCGTACAGGCTTTATTCTCCAGGGAAACTCTTCCACAGAACAAATATTAAATACTGACACAACATGGAAATGTATAAAAGATAAAAGTCATCAACCATTAAATCCCCAATTAATTTACTCTTATTATGTTGCCGGTCCTGGAGAACTGGTGGATATGCATCAATATAATTCCGGCTGGATGAACATAAATTATAATGACGATGCATGGAGTAAAGCGCAACAAATATTTAAGGGACTGCCAAAAGGCGCTTTTAGCTGGAGTGATGGTTGGATGCTTGTTCCGCGAAGTATTCCTCCAACTGAGTTAACCGTACAAAGGTTAAATAAAGTTCGAAAAGCAGACAACCTTCAGCCTCCATCTTCATTTCCACAAAATAAAACTTCCTTCACGGTTCCTGCTCATACAAACGCAACTCTTTTATTTGATCAAACCTTTTTAACCAATGCATATCCTTCTATTATTTTCAGCGGAGGAAATAATGCAAATATTACATTAGGTTATGCAGAAGCGTTGTACTTAAATGAAAGTGATAAAAAAGATTGGCGGGCACAGCATCAAAAAGGAAACAGGAATGAAACAGAAAGTAAAAGATTTGTAGGTAAAGAGGATAAAATTATTTCAAATGGAGAACAGCAGCAGGAATATACTTCGCTCTGGTGGAGAACTTACCGTTACCTGCAATTAAAAATTGAAACCAAAGATGAACCAATGGTTATCGATGATCTTTATGGCACTGCAACAGGTTATCCTTTCACACTAAATTCAAAATTTTACACAGAAGATTCTTCTTTATTAAAAATTTTAGAAACGGGATGGCGAACGTCAAAGCTTTGTGCTTTTGAAACTTACATGGATTGCCCTTACTATGAACAACTGCAATATGTTGGAGATACAAGAATACAAAGTTTAGTTTCGTTATTTAACAGTGGCGACGACCGACTGATGAGGAATGCAATTACATTAATAGATAATTCACGCATGGCCGAAGGCGCTACTTTAAGCAGGTACCCTACTTCAAACCCGCAGGAAATTCCAACTTTTTCTTTGTGGTGGATAGGTATGCTGCACGACTATTGGAAATACAGACCTGAAATAGATTTTATAAAAAACAAACTCCCCGGCGAAAGGCAGGTACTTTGGTTCTATAGTAAATATCAACAAAAGGACGGTTCTTTATATAATGTTCCTTACTGGAACTTTACTGACTGGACGCAGGCTAAGGGCTGGAATGCAGGGGTTGCTCCAATTGGTAAAAATGGAAATTCTGCAGCCCTGGATTTGCAATTATTATGGGCATATCAATTAGCGGCTGAAATGGAAGATAAGTTAGGTATGCAGCAATTTGCTAAACAATACATATTAGCAGCCATTCAATTGCAGCAAACGATCCGCAAAAAATATTGGGATGCCTCAAAAAAATTATTTGCTGATACCCCGGAAAAAGATGTTTTTTCTCAGCATGTAAATAGTTTAGCAATCCTTACAGAAACAGTTAGTAAAAGTGAGGCTGTACAATTAGCAAAAAAAATTCTTATTGATACTTCACTTGCCCCGGCAACTATTTATTTTAAATATTATGTTCACCAGGCGCTAACAAAAGCGGGGTTGGGCAATGATTATCTTAACTGGATGCAAGTGTGGCATAATAATCTTAATGAGGGAATGACGACATGGGCAGAAATATCTGATATTAATAATGCACGTTCTGACTGTCATGCGTGGGGAGCACATCCCAATATTGAATTGTTTAGAATTGTTTTAGGCATTGACAGCGATGCTCCGGGTTTTAGGAAAGTAAAAATTGAGCCACATCTTGGTAAATTAAAAAATGCAGGTGGAGAAATTCCGCATCCCAATGGAAATATTGCTGTCAAGTATCATAATGAAAATAATAAATGGAACATTAAAATAGATCTGCCTGAAAATACGCCGGGAGTTTTTATCTGGAAAAATAAACGATATGAATTAAAGGCAGGAAAAAATACTTTCAATCTTTGAGCTGGCAACAATGTTTTTAAAAAATTTTTTTTCTCTTACAATGATAATATCAGGAAGCTATGTTACCGCTTTTTCACAAAAAAAAGTAATCCCGCTGTATAAAGATGCTATTCCTAATTCTAGAAAAACCGTTAATGAGGAAACATCAAAATATATTGAAGACAGTGTTTTTAATATAAGTAACGTCAGCAGGCCAACCCTAACAATTTATTTGCCCTCAAAGGAAAAGGCTACAGGGATTGCTGTTATAATTTATCCCGGTGGTGGATATTGGGTAGTGTCTGCAGGTCATGAAGGTGCAGATGTTGCAAGAAGATTTAATGAAATGGGCATTGCAGCATTTGTAGTAAAGTATCGGCTGCCTGATAATAAAACGATGATCAATAAAGAAATTGGACCACTGCAGGACGCACAACAGGCAATAGATATGGTAAGAAGCCATGCTAAAAAGTGGCACATCAATAAAAATAAAATTGGTGTTTTAGGATTCTCTGCTGGCGCACATTTAGCCGCTACAGCTGGTACATATTTCAAGACATCTTATATAAATAATAAATCACGAATAAATTTGCGGCCTGATTTTATGATCCTTGTTTATCCGGTTATAAGCTTCACTGATTCTATTGGACATATAGGTTCAAGGAATCAATTGATCGGAAAAAATCCTTCTGAAGAAAAAATAAAAGAATATTCAAATGAGCTGAACGTAACACCTGAAACACCACCAACATTTTTAGTACATGCAAAAGATGACAATGCTGTTAGTGTAAAAAATTCTTTAGAATTTGCAAGCGCTTTAAAGAAAAATAATGTACCGGTTAAAGTTTCTCTCTTTGAAAAAGGTGGCCATGGCTTTGGTATAAATAATAAATCAAGTAGCGTAAAATGGATAGATCTTGCTGAGCCATGGATAAAAGGTTTAAAATAATTTTTTAATACTGCTCAGGGGCTCCGGTAAATTCTTATTTCTCTGGTACTTACTTTCAAATTTTTCACTCAATTAATAGAATAAGGATTAATCACCTGGAGTTCCATCATTAATTGTTGGCCAGTTATCTACTCCCCAATTTATTTGATCAATCTAATTCCCTGTAATATTAGCTGAACATATGTAGGCTCTGAGTAATCTTTTTTATCATGTCCTAATGATGTAAACCAGGTATGTCCGCCATCAAAGTCGTACGTCCATGCCGCAGGATATATTTCAGAAAAAGTTCCCTCATTTTTAATTATGAGATTGTTTTGTGCAGTATCTGATGTGTTTAAAGTTGTAATATCCATTGCTAATATAGTTTTTGTTCCCGGGTATAACTCTTTTGCAAAATAGAATTCATCTTCCTTAAGCAATTGTTACAAATAATTTTATTCATAGCCGAGGTTTGGATCGTCTATTACATTTCCATCTTTGTCAAGATATTCGCTGCGGAATTTACCATTGTTCTTATCGCAGATCTTTAATTTAAATTTTAGTCTTTCATCCATCATATTTAATCCTGTAATACTGTATAAATGCCCTGCATATCTCTCTTTCAACATTTTAACCATTTCAGGAGATACTTTATTTATTATGAGTGGCAGCTGTGGTGCTACCGCGGGATCAGATAATAAATTACACATATTCTGCTCTTCAATATATGGTTTCCTTGGGCGGGAATTTTTAATAAAAATTACCCTACTTATAGAAATTATTTTACTGGTATCTTTTTTTAATACAACAGGTTTATATAAAGTATCAACTGGCATTATTTTCATCGTTATTTCAGGAGGGGGTATAGGATTATTTTCCCGAGGAGGAATATTTTCGGGAGTAGGGCTCTCTTTTATCACCGGTTTCCTCTTATCCCTATATTGTATGTGCTGAGCAGGGGATATATAACTGGTTAATACTAAAAGCAGGGTAAGAGCTATTCTCACCAAACCCTTCTTATTAAAAACTAAATTTTTCATTGTATACGAATCTATTTGCAAACTTAAACAACTTGGTTATGCACTATTTAGCTGCAACAAACTTTAGCAGAGTTTTATTTTACAATTAGTACTCATTTACTTTTGCTGTGATGGCTCAAAAAAAACTTATCCGTTTTAAAGAAATAAAAACCTTTGCTAATGTGCTGGAATATCCTGAAAACATGCAGGAAAAATGGAAGGATTTTTTTAAAAATGATCATCCTGTAATTCTTGAATTAGCATGTGGCAAAGGAGAATATACAGTTGGGTTAGCAGAATTATTTCCTGCTAAAAATTTTGTTGGTGTCGATATAAAGGGAAACAGGTTGTGGGCAGGCGCTAAGTTTGCTCTTGATAACAAGATTACTAATGCAGCTTTTTTAAGGACACAGATAGATAAGATCAATCAATATTTTTACAAAAATGAAGTTGAGGAAATATGGATAACATTTCCTGATCCCTATTTGCGGAAATCAAAAGCAAGAAAAAGATTAATGCATCCCAAATTTTTAAGATTGTATAAACAATTTCTAACGCCTAATGGTCTTATACATCTTAAAACAGATTCACCCGATCTTTATCATTTCACTAAAACCGTTATTGACCTGTATGGTTTAGAAATTGTTTCTGACATTAATAATCTTTACAAAAATGACAATATTAAAGAAGAACTAAAAATTAAAACGCATTACGAAAGTCTGGATATTGCTAATAGTAATAATGTTTTTTATTTATGCTTTACTCTTCCGGACGTTATAAGTAATAACGATGAAAAACTAAATACAATTTTAAATGCAGAATTAAATTTATGATGGAATTAATTGAAGAAGAAGATTATTATATTGATAATACAGGACTATTGGTCTTTACTGAAAAATACCTTTTGCAAAGAGGCACGTGCTGCGGTAATGGATGCAGGCATTGTCCATTCAATTATAAAAGTGTACCAGAACCAGAAAGAAGTAAACTCTTATCTTTAAGACAGCATGAAAAAGCCAGGACATAAGCTTAAAAAAATAACAGAGAAACCAAGAAGTCTTAACAGGGAATACAGTTTCTTTGAAAATGTATACGAAGTGGTGCGGCAGATCCCCAAAGGCAGGGTAACATCCTATGGCGCCATAGCAAATTATCTTGGCACAAAGCTATCTGCCCGTATGGTTGGTTGGGCAATGAATTCAGCGCATTCAGCAAAACCTAAAGTGCCTGCACAAAGGGTTGTAAACAGAAATGGAATGCTTAGCGGCAAAGCGCATTTTGCAACTCCAACTTTAATGGAAGAGCTGCTTGCGAAGGAAAAAATAAAAGTTGAAGAAGACACAATTATTGCATTTGCAAAATTGTTTTGGGATCCTGCGGTAGAATTGGAGATTAAATAATCAACTGTAGTATTTGCTTATCATTAGATAAACAATTACGCCACTAATTGCCACATACAACCATACCGGCCATGTAATTCTTGCCAGGTTTTTATGCCTTTCGTATTCACCGGTAAGTGACCGGTACGCTGTAAATAAAATAAACGGCAGAATAATTCCGGCTAAAGGAATATGGGTTAGCAAAATAAAATAATATACCATTCTAACAGAACCTGCTAAAGTTTTTTCATCCACACTTACAATTCCATTATTATCAATATCACCGTATTTAGTGTCTCCGGTAAATAAATGATGGCAGATGTAAGAGACAAGAAAAAGTAATGAAAGGATAATTGCTGCTACCATTATGTTTCTATGCAGTACATAATTTTTTCTTCTAACAGCCAATAAACCTACAATTAATAAAACAGTTACACAGGAATTTAAAACTGCGTTTGTTGCAGCAAATAAATGCGGATCAAAACCCAGGTTAACATCCAGCTTAACTCTTGCAAGAATAGTAATTACAGAAAAAACAATTATGGAAACTGTCCAGATGAAGATTTTTGCCCTTTTATCATTCTTTACTAAATATGGCTGAAAGCCAGTATCAATGCTATTTTGTGTGGCTATATCATTTTGAATCACGCTCTTGTTTTAATTTATCTGAAATGGCAGAGATCAGGACTTGACAATGTGCAAACAAAATCCGCTTGGTTTGTCTGTACTTTTGTGTCCTATTTTAAATTGTCAATTGTTCTTTCATTTCCATTAACGTCAACATATTTCCAGAATATCCACCCATTTAAATTTGGATTGCTCCCGTTGTTATCTTTTGTTGCCCTCATTGCAGCACCAGAAGGGCTTAAATTATGAACTCCGTTATAAATTATTTTCTTAGAAGAAGGATCAAAAGTCGCTACGGCTTTTAGTTTGTTTTTTGGAAAATAATGAAAGATTTCAATTTGCCCCTCAATCGTTGAATCTATTAATTCCTGAGAATTTTGGATAACGTTAAGACGAATACGTTTGTCTTCGCCACTACCATCTACTAGTATTTTGTTGTGATACTGTAAGGTTTTTAAACTTGCTCCGATACTACCAGATTGTTCGTTTGTACAACCGAATTCTGTAACACATACTTTTTTCACATGTGCCCAAGTTACATTATCGTGTGTCTGAATGTAATTAAGGATTTTATTAACCAAGGAGTTTGGGTTTTTTAATCCGGTTGTATATCTTTTTAAATAGTCAGGAATATTGTTATCATCTACAGAGTTTATCAAATAAGGTTCAACAAAACGGTTTAAGAAAACGTCTTTATCACCATCAACGAAAATTTCATTGTTATCAATCATTTCCTGACACTTCCCAATGATTAGTTCGATAACTTGCTCAAATCTTTTGGGTTGCAGTTTTTCTTGCAAATCAAATAATTCCTTTTTCAAGACTTTAATTTTATCATCAATAATTTCCTGAATGTCCTCGTCTGTTTCGTTTGCTCTACGCTGTTCCAATTTTTGAATTTGCTTTATCAGGTATTCTATTCTTTCTCTCATGGTAAGAATTTTTTTATCAATTAGGTTCTCTTCGATATTATTAAAGTTAATCGTGTTCGAAGTACATACATTATCTAATTCACCAACTTCAACAAGCCTTATTCCCTTGCTTTCCTGTGGTCCACTATTTCCCCTAGACGAAATTTCTTTTATACCGATGATTGCTTTTTGAGAAGGACAGATATTTTTATCAGTTCCATTTAAAGTCCAATTCCTATCCATTTTTGGCAACCCGTGTGCTTTCCAAAGTCCAGCATTGTCAAGTATAATCCCATATTGTTTATTTTGATGAGGTCGCATACATCTACCAACTTGTTGCAGAAATAAGGTTAATGATTTAGTAGGTCTTGCAAGTTGAACAGCATCAACATCAGGGCAATCAAAGCCTTCGGTAAAAATATTTACGTTACATAAAATTTTGAATTTGCTTTTTCTAAAATCGTCTACGATATTTTGCCGTTCATCTGTTGGTGTTAAACTGTCAATTGATTTTGTAGGGAAGCCACTACTATAAAATTTTTCTACAATTTTTTTACTGTGAGCCCTATTTACAGCAAACACAATCATCTTTTTGTCATTGGCAAAATCAATATAGCTTTGAACTAAGTCTGCCATTACTGCTTTATCCTGCATTACTTCGCTCAATTCTGTTTCATCATAATCACCAGCCCTTATTTTTATATTGCTTAGATCAGGTGTGTGGCTTGCAAAATATCTTATGTCAGATAAGTGGTTGTTTTTTATGAACCATTTAATTGAAGCGGTCGTAATTAATTTATCAAATAAATCATGAAACCCTTGTCCATTTGTTCTTATGGGCGTAGCAGTTACTCCTAAAAATTTACTGTCTGGATAAAAGTTCCAAAGTTTTCTATACGTAGTTGCTAAGGCATGATGTGCCTCGTCAATAATTACCAATGAAAATATATCTTTTTGATGTGCCTCTCGTCTTACTAAAGTTTGAATTGATGCAACTTGTATAGGTGCTGATTGAATTCCTATAAAACTGGATGATATTATGCCAGAAGTTAAATGAAAGTCGCTAACTAATCTATCAAACACTTGTTCTACTAATTCCTTTCTGTGTGTTATGATTAAAACTTTTTTGTCGGGGTAAAGTTCAGTTGTAAATTTTCTTATTATTTCACAAAAAAGTGTAGTCTTTCCTGTTCCTGTCGGCATTTGAAATAATATACTCTTGTAGTCTGTCCAGGCATTTATAATGTCATCAATTCCATTTATTTGATAGTCTCTTAGACTTACATTCATTTTAATTCGTTGTTTATATCAAGTCTAACGATTTGTCAGCTTCTTCCAAATAATTCTTTTAAAAATTCTCCAAAGGTTTTTTTTCTTTCTTTTTCCAGCATAAGTAATGGTATATCTCTAACCAGTCTTTTTTGTGCAGAAGAATCAAAAGCATTGTACCATCCCCGTATAATCTTTTCTCTATCCAACAGGAAAAAATTATATGTATGAATAAAACCCGTATCCACTTCTGCATCTGCAACACTTGCTTTCATTTCCTGCAATGCAAATTCATACGTCTCTTTTCTATCCCCGCTAACCATCCACCAATTATCGGGATCTACTTTATACCTGTCCGCAAATTTTCTTAACTGCACAACTGAATCGTGTAATGGATCTATGCTTACAGAAATAAATTGAACAAAGGAAGTATCACTTTTCTTTCTCACAGTACCCTTAAAAGAGTCCTGCAGTTTTTTCATCGCTTTTGTCATTTGAGGACAGATAGTGGGGCAGCGTGTAAAAAAGAAAGATATTACAATAGCTTTCCCTTTAATATTATACAAAGAAACCTTCTGTCCAAGTTGATTGGCAAATGAAATATTTTTTACATGATGCCAGATAGTATCATAAGTTGTCTTCCCGTTTTTTTCATTTACTGCCACGCTATCGTAAAAATATCTGGGTGGCATTTTTACAGCCCGCTCACTATAAAATTTTACCAACAAATAGCTCACTGCAGGAATTAAAGCCGCAATCATTAAAGCAAGAATTGCTTTTTTACTCATTAATTTGTTTTAAATAAAACAGCCATCACAAATGCAATGGCTATCTATCAAATATGGTTGTTTCAATTGCTATTAATCTTTATGCCCCTTTTCTTTTGCCGGAAGTTTTTGATTAGGCTTTTCTATATACTCCCTGCTGCCTGCATTAGTGTTTTTTAAATTTTTCCATGCATTACCATCCCATAAAAAGGCAACTATAAACCAAACAAATAAAAGCAATGGAGTTATTATAGTCATTATCATATTCCTTATTTCATCACCCAAATGCATAAAAACAGAAACTATATAAAATGCTTTGGCTAAGGTAAGAATACAAACCAGCCCTTTAAACATTAATACCAAAGTATGTTGCGGATTTTCGCCTTTATGAATTGTATATATCGTTAAACCAATTCCTAATTCTGCAATAGTTATTATCAATAATATCCAGAATGTTTTCCATATCCTTTTTACCAATGCTTTATCGTCATGGTGACCGAGATCAGCTGTTGCAACTTGTGACATATTTAAATGTTTATTAGTTAATCAGTTTATTAGTTAATTGTTTTACTGATATTTCTTCAATTCTTTTATTCTTATTACCCTTCAGGGGTTAGGGGCTAAACAAGATAAAAACACAAAAACACAAACACCCAAACAAGATCCACAAAGTGCCAATACAATCCAGCCTTTTCTATCATTTCATAATGACCCCTGTTTTCAAAAATTTTCATCCGGTTTTGTATCAGCATTATAATATTTATAACCACTCCGCTAAATACATGAAAGCCATGAAATCCTGTGATACCAAAGAAGTATCCTCCAAACGCAATAGGTCCGGGAGTTGCCACTTCTTTATCATTGTGCAAAACTTCAGGGCCCCATGGATTGTGTGTAACCGTTGTTCCCCAGCTTGCTAATTTTCCATTAACCAATACTTCGTGTTCGCCGGTTATTAAATGCGTCCATTCCCATGCCTGGCAACCTAAAAAAGCAAGCCCGCCAAGGATTGTCCAGAACAACCATTTCTCAACTCCCTTTCTGTTCATCTTATGTCCCTCATGCACAGCCAGCACCATTGTAACCGAACTAAGAATCAAAATAAACGTCATAAGACTCACAAATGCCAATGGCAAATTTGCATGCCCAGCTAAGGGAAAGGCATTAAAAACATGATTGGGATCTGCCCACACATTTTGACTAAATCTTATTGTACCGTATGATATTAGAAAAGCTCCAAATGTAAAAGCGTCGCTCATTAAAAAATACCACATCATTAGCTTGCCATAGCTAACATTAAACGGGCTTTTACCGCCGCTCCATAATTTAGTTGTTGGTTGTGCTGTAGCTGTAGTCATTAAACAAACTTTAATTAGTACAAAAATAAAAGTTTAAATGTTGTTTACCGTATCATCAATAAAAATAATAATAAATAAATCCAAAGTAAATCTACAAAGTGCCAGTACGTGCTCATCATCTCCACAGGTACTGCCGAATACGATTTTTGCCTTCTGCTAAAAGCTTTTAAAAACATGATCAGCAAAGCAATTATACCACCTATTACGTGTAATGCATGCAATCCTACTATTGGGTATAAAAAAGAGACCGAAACATTTTTTGTCAACGTAATTCCCTGGTGCCATAGCTGTACAAATCCCAATACCTGTAAACATATAAATACAATTCCAAGTACGAAGGTGACAACCAACATCTGCCTGTATTTTGCCATTTCTTTTTCACGAAAAGCACGTACAGCAAACCATAGAGTAACACTGCTAGCAATAATTGCGGCCGTTGAATACCAAAATATCACCGGCAGATCAAACTCAAGCCAATTAGGTTGATTACGCTTTATTATATATGCACTGGTTAAACCGGCAAACATCATTGTAATGCTCCCAATGGCTATCCACAAGGTAAACTTATGTGGATGTACTTTTTTTCTTTGCTCAGTCATCACTATTTCCATAAATATTTAGCCCCCTCTAAATCTCCCCCGATAGGGGAGACTTTTAAAAATTTTTAAATCGAATGTACCTTATCAAATAACAAGGATAGCAACACTATCATCAAATAAAAATAAGAGCTGAACATTACTTTTCTTGCTGCTGCAACATCCATCTTTATAAACAACATCACACTTACATATACCATCCAAAGATTGCAGGCCAACACAATCCACATAGAAGTAACTCCGCTTATATTATAATAATAAGGCAGCATGCCCACAGGTATCATCAGCATTGAGTACATCACCGTTTGCGCTGCAGTAAATTTTGTCGGACCGCTTTTACTTGGCAATAATTTAAATCCCGCCGCTGAATAATCTTTATGCGCTACCCATGCAATAGCCCAAAAGTGCGGGAATTGCCAAAGAAACTGTATCCCGAATAATATCCATCCACCTGCACTGAATTCATCTGCACCGGCAATCCAGCCAATTAAACAAGGTAATGCTCCGGGAAACGCACCCACTAAAACAGAGACAGAATTTACTTTTTTTAATGGTGTATATATAAATGCATATAAAAACAAACTGAACAACCCTATTATGGCGCTGGAAAAATTGAACCAATACCACATTATCATCACACCAATAATTCCTGTTACAATTGCAAAAGCAAATGCTTCATTTTGAGTCATCCTACCCGAAGCAACAGGGCGGCTTGCTGTTCTCTTCATTAAAGCATCTGTATCTTTTTCTACTGCCTGGTTAATTGCATTTGCAGAACCGGTTATCAGCATGCCTGCGGTAAATAATAAAAGAACAGAGAGTAGATCAAACTTAATATTAGGAACAAGTAAATAACAAACAACACAACTAAACACAACCATAAAGCTCAACGTGAACTTGATCAGCTGGAAATAATCTTTCACCTTGCTCGCCAAAGCAAACGAAGCCGATCCGGTGAACCCATGCGCCTCTTTGTTCATTACTATCAAAATACTCGTATTTGTCTGAACCACGATTTGGGGAGATTATCGTGATTAGTATGATTAAAAATGTATTGTCTGTAAAAGATTGTTGAAGTTTAATATATCTTTCTTATTAATCCCTTTAATCCACCCAAATCATGGTTCAGAAATCAATGTTTACTTTCACTCTCGCCAACCGGTTCTGTTTGCGGAATAAATTCTCTTCCATCTTTACCGTAATCATATGCCCAGCGATGTACTTCAGGTATTTCTCCAGGCCAGTTGCCATGTCCGGGACGAATTGGTGTTGACCATTCCAGCGAAGCTGCACCCCATGGATTTAGTGTTGTAACTTTTCTTCCTTTAAAAATTGAATAGAAAAAATTAAAGACAAATAAAAGCTGTGCTGCAAAAACTATTATTGAAACAAAGCTGATAAATTGGTTTAGACCTTCAAACATTTTAAAAGATTCCCAACCGCTAAAATCATAATAACGACGCGGCATACCGGCTAAACCTTCATAATGCATAGGCCAGAAAATAAGATAAGAGCCAAAAATGGTAACCCAAAAATGGATATAGGCTAATGTATTATTCATATATCTTCCATACATTTTAGGAAACCAATGATATAAACCTGCAAACATGCCAAACATGCCGGCTACACCCATTACAATATGAAAGTGAGCAACAATAAAATATGTATCATGCAGATGAATATCCAAAGCAGAATTTCCAAGAAAAATACCCGTTAAGCCGCCTGAAATAAACATACTTACAAAACCAATTGAAAAAAGCATCCCCGGACTAAACCGGATATTACCCCGCCATAAAGTAGTGAGCCAGTTAAATACTTTTATTGCCGATGGCACTGCAATTAATAATGTTAGCAAAACAAAGAATGATCCAAGGAAAGGGTTTAACCCTGTTACAAACATATGATGAGCCCAAACTACAAATGCTAATGCTGTAATTGCAAATAATGATCCTACCATTGCCATGTACCCAAAGATTGGTTTTCGTGAATTAACAGACATCACTTCGGATGCAATACCCATCGCAGGTAAAATAATAATATACACTTCAGGGTGACCAAGAAACCAAAACAGATGTTGAAATAATATTGGGCTGCCTCCTTCATTAGGTAAAATTTTGCCGTTGATAACAATATCACTTAAGTAAAAACTGGTTCCAAGGTTTCTATCAAACAACAATAAAATAGCGCCGGATAATAATACAGGAAAAGATAATACACCTAATACTGCTGTAAAGAAAAATGCCCACATTGTTAAAGGCATTCTTGTCATGCTCATACCTTTTGTACGCATATTAAGTACAGTAGTAATGTAATTAAGGCCACCCAACAATGCATTAATAATAAATAAGGACATGCTGACCAGCCAGAGGTCCATACCGATCTTTGATCCGCTGGAAGCTTCTCCCAAAGCACTTAAAGGAGGATAAATAGTCCACCCGCCGCTTGCAGGCCCGGTTTGTACAAATAAAGAAGCCATCATTACAATTGATGCTGCAAAGAAAAACCAGTAGCTGAGCATATTTAAAAATGGCGAAGCCATATCTCTTGCCCCTACCTGCAGTGGAATTAAAAAGTTGGAGAATGTGCCGCTGAGCCCTGCCG
>JBPCQG010000464.1:0-2994 GCA_050998315.1 Chitinophagaceae bacterium | reverse complement strand
GAGGCAACCCAACCGTGGAAGCCGAAGTAACCATTGATGATAAGATTTGCGAAAGAGCCATCGTTCCATCGGGTGCAAGTACCGGTGAAAAAGAAGCTGTGGAGTTATTGGATGGAGACACCAAACGTTACAATGGCAAAGGTGTAATGAAGGCGGTTGACAATGTAAATAACATTATAACCAGCCATTGCATCCATAAAACATTTGACAGCCAGCAGCAATTGGATGAAACATTGATTGCATTGGATGGCACAGAAAACAAATCAAAGCTTGGTGCTAACGCTATTTTAGCTGTTTCAATGGCTTTTGCAAAAGCTGCGGCGGCTTATCGTTCTGTCCCACTATACAAATACCTTAATACCAGCAATACATTTACAATGCCTGTGCCTTGTATGAATGTTATCAATGGGGGTAAACATGCTGATAATAATGTAGACTTCCAGGAGTTTATGATAGCCCCACATAATGCACCTTCTTTTAAAGAAGCTATCCGAATGGGTGAAGAAACTTTTCATGCATTGAAAGGCATTTTAAATAAAAAAGGTTATTTCACCGGTGTTGGTGATGAAGGTGGATTTGCTCCGAACTTAAAATCAAACGTGGAAGCAGTGGAGGTAATATTGGAAGCCATTGTAAAAGCAGGCTACCAACCAGGTTCAGATATTTCTATTTGCCTTGACCCGGCAACAAGCGAATTATGGCAGGATGGAAAATACGTTTTATATAAATCAACCAACCAAATACTAAGCTCTGATGATTTGTTGAAGATTTGGCAGGACTGGATAAGCCAATATCCTATTGTATTATTGGAAGATGGTATGGGTGAACAGGATTGGGATGGATGGAAGATGATGACACAGGAATTGGGCAAGCAGGTAGAACTGGTAGGAGATGATATTTTTTGCACCAACCCCGCTATTTTACAAAAAGGAATTGATGAAAAAGTGGGCAATTCAGTGCTGATAAAATTAAACCAGATAGGCACCGTAACTGAAACATTGCAAACCATTGAGTTGGCTTATACAAACAATTACAATTGCTTTATATCTCATAGAAGCGGCGAAACTGAAGACACCTTCATTGCCGACCTGACTGTAGCAGTAAATGCGGGGCATCTTAAAACCGGCAGTGGCTGCCGAAGTGAACGGGTTGCTAAGTTCAACCAACTGTTGCGTATAGAAGAAGAGTTAGGAAATACTGCAACATTTGCAGGTATTAATGCCTTCAAAAAATAGCAATTAAAGGTTTTCGATAGAATTTAACGGTAACCCTTGAGCTGAAAGCGACAGGATTAAATTCAGATTTAATCCAAAGTTGCTATACACTTTTGTAGTATGAAAATTCTTGTGATAGAAGATGAGGTAGAATTGGCGCATAGCATTACATCTTACCTGGAAAGTGAAAACTATTTGTGTGAGGTTGCTGAAACATTTAATGAAGCTTATAATAAAATCATCCTGTTTCACTATGATTGCATTCTGTTAGATATAATGCTTCCTGATGGAGATGGGTTAAAATTATTGGAAGAACTTAAAAAGGAAAAGAAGCAGGACGGAGTTATCATAATCTCTGCTAAAGACTCGCTGGAAGATAAAATAGCCGGGCTTAAAATTGGAGCAGATGATTATTTACCCAAGCCTTTCCATTTGTCAGAATTAAGTGCAAGAATATATTCATTAATAAGAAGGAAGCAATTTGATAATACAAACCGGATTGATATAAATGAATTAAGTATTGACCTGTTATCTAAGACCGTGCTTGTGCAAACAAGACCTGTTGGACTTACTAAAAAGGAATTTGATTTATTGTTGTTTTTGATAGGGAATAAAAACAGGGTTATCTCAAAAGCGGCGGTGGCAGAACACCTTTCAGGGGATATGGCTAATATGATGGACAACTTTGATTTTATATACTCACACATTAAAAACCTAAAAAGAAAATTGTTGGAGGCAGGGTGCAAAGACTATATCAAAACGGTATATGGAACCGGTTATAAATGGGATGCATGAACAGGTTATTAAACAGAACACTTCTTTATTATACAATTTTTGCCACAATCATTTTGTTGCTTAGCAGCCCGTTTTTTTACTTCATGATGGAAAAGCTGTACATAGATGATGTTGATGAAGCAATTATGCTTAGAAAAAAAGAATTTTTATTTAAGAGCAGAGCTACTTTACGCACTGGTGATATAAACGTTTGGAACCGTTTTAACAGAGACACAAGGATACTGCCTGATACCATTACCGCCAAACCCAAAGATCATATAATACAAGAAGTATTTTATGATGAGATGGTTCCTGAATGGGAACCTTACAGAGTTTTATACAGTAATATAATTATTGAGAAGCAGCAATATGTTTTGATGATCCGCTTAAACTTAGTGGAGTCTCAAGACCTTATTAAAACGCTTACATGGCTTTACTGTCTTGTCTTATTCACTTTATTAATAGTTATCTTTTTTGTCAGCCGTTATATTTCAAACCGGTTATGGAAGCCATTTCATGATACGTTACACAAAATAACTCAATTCAATATTGAACAACATACCGTACCTGCTTTTACAAAAACACCTATTGTTGAATTCAGACAATTAAATAAAGGATTAAGTAAACTTATTCGGAACAATTTAAAGTCTTATCAAAACCAAAAGGAGTTTACAGAAAATGCAGCGCATGAGTTACAAACCCCTCTCGCAGTATTCCAATCTAAACTTGATATGTTACTGCAGGATCCTTCTTTAAATAATAACCAGGCTATCATTCTTCAATCTTTATATGAAGCCTCGTCCCGTTTATCAAGAGTTAATAAAAATTTGTTGCTGCTTGCCAAGATTGAAAACAATCAATTCACATTATTAGAACAGGTTGATACTGGAGATCTGATAAATGATGTACTGCCTTATTTTACAGAACAGGCTTTATCAAGAAACCTCACTATTGATACTGATATTAATGAGGCTCCGGTGTTGAACGCAGCAAAACAATTGATGGA
>JBPCQG010000493.1:0-3174 GCA_050998315.1 Chitinophagaceae bacterium | reverse complement strand
GCTAAAGCAAGTATGGACGTTACCTATATTCCGCTTGCCATTAAGTATGGTGCAGAGGTTCGCTCAAAATCTTTTGTTACAAGGTTTGAGCAGGATAAGCCGGGCAATATTAGCAGCGTTGTTTATATAAATAATGACACTGAATATCGCCAACGATGCAAATATGTTTTTTTGTGTGCGGGAGCAATTGAAACACCCAGGCTGTTACTTATAAATAAGCTGGCCAATTCAAGCGGCGAAGTAGGTAAGAATTTTATGGCGCACACAGGCATACAGGTGTGGGGTCAGTTTGATGAAGACGTTCGTCCATATAAAGGTATCCCCGGTGCTTTGATTTCTGAAGATACACACCGGCCAAAAGATGCAGACTTTGCAGGCGGATATTTACTGCAATCAATTGGAGTTATGCCTGTTACTTATGCCTCACAGTTGGCTCGCGGTCGGGGTTTATGGGGTGAGAAACTTTTGCAATGTATGCGCGGTTATAACCACACCGCAGGTATTAATATCCTGGGTGATTGCCTGCCTTATGCCGGTAACTATCTTGAGCTTTCTGATGAACCTGATGACCGTGGTCTTCCCAAACCGCGAATACATTTTTCAAATGGTGAGAATGAGCAGCGTTTAACTGCTCATGCTGAAAAAATAATGAGAGAAATCTGGAGTGTTGCCGGAGCAAAAGATTTGTGGTCGATTAACAGGAGCGCACATACTATCGGCACATGCAGAATGGGGGATAATGCACAGAAAGCAGTCGTTAACAGCGAAGGGCAAAGCTTCGACATTCCCAATCTTTACATCGCCGACAACTCTATTTTTCCAAGTGCACTTAGCGCAAATCCGGCTCTTACAATTATGGCGCTTTCGCTTCGAATTGCTGATTGCTTTTTAACAAGAAAGCCAAAACACCTAAAGGCGCTTAAAAAGAATTTTAAATCGCGAAGACTCGAAGACACTAAGTTTCAATAAGGCCTTGTACAACTTTATGTTCCTGGTCTCTTCGTGGTTCTCTTACTAATAAAAATATAAACAATGGCAAGCAATAGTTTTCTCGACATCATTAATGATGAACTTGGCGACAGTGATTATAGCGGCGATGAACATGGAGGAGCAGCAGGGCAATCGGGAAAAGGATTACCAGATGCTTCTTCCCGAAACTTTATGTTCGCCACAGGTATTGAATGTTCGTACCCTACTATTAATAATGGTGCTACACGTCGTGACCAACTTTTGGAGTGTGGGCATTACGAGCATTGGAAAAAAGATTTTAAACTGGTGAAGGAGATGGGCTTAAAGGTTCTTCGCTATGGCTTGCCATACTATAAAATTCACCTTGGTCCTAATGAGTACGACTGGACTTTTGCCGATGCAGTCATGGCTGAAATGGAGCGGCTTGAAATTATACCTATTCTTGATTTGCTTCATTTTGGCTTGCCCGATTGGCTGGGCAATTTTCAAAACCCGGAGCTGCCTATTCATTTTGCAAAGTATGCCAAAGCAGTTGCTAAGCGCTATCCGTGGGTGCGCTATTATACTCCTGTAAATGAAATATATGTGACCGCGAAAATGAGTGCAAAAGATGGTGTATGGAACGAGCAGATGAAAAGTGACCGTGCATTTGTAACCGCAATGAAGAACCTTGTGGCAGCAAGTATTTTAGCTACCCATAATATCGCTGAATGCCGCCCGGACGTGATAATCATTCAAAGCGAAACAGCAGAATTTATGCATGAAGCAAAATCAGAACAGTCGGCAGAAATACGACTGATGAATAAGCAGCGCCTTATATCTTTAGACCTCTTGTACGCGCATCCGCCTGATGCTGACATATATATTTACCTTATGGATAATGGAATGACACAAGAGGAATATCTGTGGTTTATGAAGGGTGAGCCGCCAGGCTACCAGGTTATGGGCAATGATTATTATGGACGTAATGAAAAAATACTGAAGCCGGATAACAGTGTTTGCACCGCCGAAGATGTAATGGGCTGGTACCAGATAACCCGTGATTATTATGAAAGGTATAAGAAGCCTGTAATGCATACAGAGACAAATACTTTTGACGCAGACCAAAACTCAAGTTGGCTTTGGAAACAATGGATAAATATTTTGAGAATGAGGGCTGAAGGCGTACCTGTTTTAGGCTTTACATGGTATAGTTTAATTGACCAGATTGATTGGGATACCGGTCTTGCTGAAAAAAATAATACCGTTAATGCCTGCGGTTTATATAACCTTGAACGTAAACCCCAACCTGTAGCAGCGGCATACCGGATGTTGCTGGAAGAATATGGGCAGATAACCATTTTCCCACATGGAGAATTATTTGAAGTGACTGATAAAGAAGCACGTTTAAAAGTGGAAGTATGATATGAAGAGTGAAAACGGATTGCATTTCACAGATGTTGGCAAAGGAGAAATTGCACTTGTGTTCCTGCATTACTTTGGCGGCTCATCAAATTCATGGCTAAAAGTTATTGCTGAACTTAGTCATATATTCAGGTGTATTGCAATTGACCTGCCCGGCTTTGGTGACTCACAGGCGGGATTAAAACCCCTTTCAGTTAAGAAGTATGCCGGGGAGGTTAATCAATTATTGCAAGGTCTTGCACTCAAACAATTCATAA
The DNA here is from genome assembly GCA_050998315.1 of Chitinophagaceae bacterium. GTDB lineage: Bacteria > Bacteroidota > Bacteroidia > Chitinophagales > Chitinophagaceae > Ginsengibacter. Next base: position 544 of record JBPCQG010000493.1, on the reverse strand, counting down.
TTGTTGGTCATTCAATGGGAGGAAAAATAGCCATGTACCTCGCTTCTATTCAGCCTTTCGCACTTACATCACTTGTATTAATTGCTCCATCTCCACCTACGCCTGAACCTATAAATGATAAAGAGCGAAAAGAAATGCTAAAAGCTTATGGCAACCGCTTTGCTTTGGAAACATTATTGAATACTGTTACTGCTCAACCCCTTGCTAATCGCGACATGGAAATTGCAGTTGCAGATAACCTGCGCGCTTCACATACTTCATGGAACTGGTGGATAGAGCAGGGAAGCGAGGAGAATATATCAGACCACTTATCTGGTTCAATAGTACCCGTATTAATTATAAGCGGCGAAAATGATCCTAAATTTTCGAGCAGTTATTTGCGACGGGAATTACTTAAATATTTTCCATTAGCATCATTTACAGAAATTCCGAAAGCAGGACATCTCATTCCAATTGAGGCTCATTCAGCATTAGCATATTCAATAAAGATGTTTATAGAAAGTGCTATAAATAAAGATTCAATTGTTCCATTATAAAGGCAATG
>JBPCQG010000492.1:0-2596 GCA_050998315.1 Chitinophagaceae bacterium | reverse complement strand
ACAGGGCACAACAATACATATTTTATTGCAGCCATTGGCTGTGCCTACAGCACGTATAGCTTTTACATTTTCTATACGTTTGGAAAGTACTAAATAACTAATATGTTTTCCATAGGGTATATTCGATAGCTCATCCCACACCTTCCTTTGAAAAGTGGAACCACTGAATGTAAGGCGCAGATCAAATTTTCTTCTCTTACCTGAAAAATATTCTTCCAACTGGCGGATACATTTTTTTAAAAGAGGAGATTTAATTGCATCAATGTCAATTTCGCCTTCCTTAATTTTTACACCCCTTAATGAATTTATAAATGAAATTTCAGCAATAGAATTTTCATAAGTTTTTATTAAGATAACACCAATTGGCGAGGCGTAATATGCAACGGAAGTTTCCAGTTTTTTTAATTTTAAAAATAACTGTAATATAATTCAAACTTATGCTAATGTTATTAATCGGAGGGAAATTTACCCGGCATTGACGGATAGAAGACTTGCTGCAGTAAGTAGCGGCTCAGATGGTTTGTCACCCTTTTATCTATCACTTGTCTACCCTTCAACAGCATATGGGTTACACAAGAAATTATTAATCAAGCAACCCTGAAAGAAACAGAAGATCTTTTTGTTTATACCTGTTTTTATCGTCATCAAAACATTTGCTTAGTTCTTCCAGTAAGAACTGGATAATGCGTTTATTGCTGAGCTTTTTAAAATAGGATGGGGTAGAGGGTACAGAGATCCTTTTAAAATAATTCTCGACATCTTTATGTGTATACATTTGCCCGTTTAACGGATCAATAAAGAAATTAATTTTATTGCCTGGCTGGCCCGCCGGATTTGGATAAGTATAATCCAGTTCAAAATAAGCAAGTATAAATTGCTTTGGAATATTAATGGCCTTTACCGGCAAGTCGAGCAATTCACAAAGCACAGCATATAAAATTCCATTGGTAATTGCATTTCCTTTTTTGCTTTCCAGAATTTTATTTATAAAAAAATCTTCAGGAATATCATAAGCAACTTCAGCACCCTTTAATTTATAGTAATTATATAAAATTCCGGTAACCACATTTGTTTGCTCCAATGGGGTAAGGTAACTGTTAAGCTCCAGCCAAATATTTCTCCGGATCTTTTCTATCTCCTGCAATGTTGGTGTAGAAAGCATTTCAGGATATTGGTAACGTGCAACTAACAATGCCCCCTGTAACAGGTCATGCGAACCTTTCTCCCATTCCACAAAATCGGTTGTAAGATCTCTAAAGTGTAATTTATGTATAAGGGATTCAATTCGTCCCTGCACTTCTTCGTCAGGAGTATTCTCCCATAAATGTTCCAGGTTAGGGATTATGCCTCTGCCAAGTGAAACAATTTTTTCACTCACAGTGCTGAATACATCTTCATCGGGATCATCAATAAGGTGAAAGAGGGCGGATATTTCTTTATTTTCCTGCATTATGCTCAGTTAGGTTAGGTTATGAGGTAAAATAGTAAATACTTTTTTAGAAAATAAATATCGGGAAATATCTTTTAAAAAATACCCAAAAACTTTTCCACAATCCCTGTATAAGACTTCAGAAATTTTATAACATTTTTTTCTGACCTGCTTTTTTTGAAGTCTTTTTCTTTGTTGAAGTTTTTTTGTCAAAGGCTTTCGGATCCTGGGCAACTATCATTTTCTTTACTTCTTCCAAAGAAATTTCAGCAAGTTCCTCCGGGGTGTATTTGGTTTTGTTTGCGCTTGTTAGTTTAAGCATTTTTTTACCAAAGCGGATAAAAGGGCCCCAGCGTCCGTTTTCAACTGCTATCTTGTCTTCAGGCCATTGTTTTATATATCTGTTGGATTCTTTTTCTATTTTTTTTGAAATCAGTTCATTACAATCTTCCGGTGAAAGAGTATCAAAATTATAAGCCCTCGGTACATTAATAAAAAGATTGTTCCATTTTATAAATGGACCAAAACGTCCTTTGCCTTTTGTAATGGGCTTCTCTTCAAAATAGCCGATGGGAGCATCCTCAACTTGTTTTGCGTTAATTATTTCGATTGCCCTGTTTAAATCTATTTCCAATAATTCTTCACCCTTAGGTATTGAAATAAATTGCTCTCCCCATTTTACATAAGGCCCAAAGCGACCAATATTTATCGCCACTTCCTGGCTTTCATACTCTCCTAAAGTAAGAGGTAATTTAAAAAGCTCCAATGCTTCATCTAATGTAATAGTCTCTATACTTTGGTTGGCTTTTAGTTTCGCAAATTTTGGTTTTTCTTCATCGGTTTGAATACCTATCTGAACCATGGGACCATATTTTCCCATTCTTGCAATTATAGGTTTTCCGTTAACCGGATCATTTCCTAACTCACGTTCGCCTACTGATCTTTCTGCATTTTCCAATGTGTGTTCAACATCTTCATGAAATGGTTTGTAAAAATCTCCCACCATTTTACTCCATTGTTGTTTGCCTTCTGCTATTTTATCAAACTCTTCTTCAATGTTTGCAGTAAAAGAATAGTCCATTACTTCATCAAAATGCTTGCTTAAAAAATCAGTAACTACAAGCCCAAGATCGGTAGGAAATAATTTAGATTTTTCGGCACCCACAT
>JBPCQG010000414.1:0-9107 GCA_050998315.1 Chitinophagaceae bacterium | reverse complement strand
GTGAAAATGCCTATTCGCAATATCACCTGGATATTTTAAAAACACTTGCATCTTATGCTTCCGCAGCTTTATACAATGCTCAATCTTTTGAAACGCTTCAGGATACTTTGAAGGATCTTAAGATGACACAGCAACAGCTTATTCAATCTGAAAAAATGGCAAGCCTTGGAGAGCTTACTGCTGGTGTAGCCCATGAAATACAAAACCCGTTAAACTTCGTGAATAATTTTTCTGAAGTAAATACTGAATTGATTGATGAATTGCAACAAGAAGCTAATAAAGGAAACCTGGATGAAGTAAAAACAATTGCAAAAGATATTAAGGAGAATGAAGAAAAAATAAACCATCACGGCAAGCGTGCCGATGCAATTGTAAAAGGTATGCTTCAGCATTCGAGAGCAAGCAGTGGCAAAAAAGAACCTACAGACATCAATGCTTTGGCTGATGAATTTTTGCGTTTAAGCTATCATGGATTGAGAGCAAAAGACAAATCTTTTAATGCCACTATAAAAACTGATTACGATGAAACAATCGGCAACATAAATATTATTCCGCAGGATATTGGAAGAGTGATTCTTAATTTAATTACCAATGCATTTTATGCTGTAACAGAAAAGAAAAAACAAACAACTAATAGTTATGAACCAACTGTTTCAGTGAGTACAAAATTGCTTAACTCCCCTTCAGGGGATGGGGGCAAAGTAGAAATAAACGTGATTGACAATGGCAACGGTATCCCTCAAAAAGTATTGGATAAAATATATCAGCCATTCTTTACTACAAAACCAGCAGGGCAGGGAACGGGATTAGGATTATCGTTAAGCTATGATATTATAAAAGCACAAGGCGGAGAATTGAAAGTGGAAACGAAAGAAGGTCAGGGTGCAGAGTTCAAAATTCAGTTACCGTATCTAATATGATTTCTTTAAATCCTATAAATCAAAAAAATCCTATAAATCATGGTTCAGACAAATTATGATATTGTAAAAGCCCATGAAAGTGAATTAAAAGTAGAGACGAAAGAAGGTGCAGGAACAAGCTTCTTCTTCAATATTCCAATCAATTATGTGAACCACCGGCGAATCTTAAATTTTAAACTACAACTTAAGTGATATCTCAGCACGCGGTTGAAGCATAGATTAATTACATTTAACAACACGAAAAGCGTTGATACTATGATATCGAAACCGGCTAAGCCTCTTACCTCTAAAATAAAATCAGGAAGGCTTCCATATGTACACGATTCCAGGACCCTTGATCTGGCAGATTATCTGCAACAGGAAAATTTAGGGACGATACCCAAAGCATATAACTGGGGGAAAAAAATTCATCCTGGCAGATGGGGAGCATTGGGTAATTTGAAAATAAATAATTGCACCTGTGCGGCAGCCGGCCATTTAATAATGACGTGGACAGCTAACATTGGCAAACTTCATCAGCCAACAACAAAAGCGATAGTGAAGGCTTATACTGATATTACTGGATTCAATGTTAAGACAGATGGAATAGGCGAGCCAGTTGAGGCGATAAAAGTTCTAAAATATTGGCGTAAACATGGAATTGATGATCGCAAAATAATCGCCTTCGCTAAGCTCGATTTTAAAAACCGTGAACAGCTAAAGCAAGCCATCTTTCTGTATGGTGGTTGTTATGTGGGAATTAACCTTCCTAAGTCTGCTGAAAAACAATATAACGAGTCAAAAAAATGGACGGTACCCCGAAGCGGAACTAAAGGCGTTGGTGAACCCGGCTCCTGGATAGGACATGCCTTGCTGATTACGGGCTATAATATGGATGAATTGACCGCCATCACATGGGGGAAAGAGGTTATTTTATCATTAGATTTTTGGGAGACTTATGTTGATGAATCCTATGCTATCTTCAGTGCAGATTTCATCCGCAATAACCAGACGCCTACTAAAATGAGTGTTGATGTGTTGCGAAAAGATATTAAAGCATTGCAAAAGAAAAAAGCGGGATAAAAATAAGAGAAGCAAGGCAAAGGCGAACTGAATCATGGAAAATGAAATTAATTGCTGTTCCGGCAAATTATCCCGCTTTAAAAATCAGGTTATTGGGTCTTCGTCAATGACCTTTCCCTGGTTTGGGACACCTCCTAACTTAATAGGTTTGGCAGATGAGGTACTGCGCCGGGCAGTAACTTTTTTAGGCGTTACTGCTTTTCCTTTTGCAGCAACAGTTTTTGACTTAGTCATAAAAATTTAGTTTAGTTTATATTTATATTATGACCGGCTTAAAAATGAACGCCAAAAAGATCACCGGTCTTGTAACAACAATTTAGGTAAATTTGTTGAAGAACAAATTTTTTTAATATTTTCTTTTTGATAAGGTGGCCATTTTTTGCGATCATGATTTAACGATGTGCTCCTGATTTTAGAGACCTGATAAATGCGTGGTGCTGCTTAAACCTTAAATAACAACTTGACTTTTCTTTGAGACTATAACCAAACCATTCCCCTAAAAAGCAATTAGCGGTAAATTTCTGCGTACAAGAATGTTATGATGATAAAAAGAATTGAGAAAAAGATCACTGCCTCACGTTCTCTTATTGCCCCATTATTAGTTACCGGTATATTGCTTTTTATGTCAGCTTGTTTGCAACACAAAAAGCCTTCGGCTTACCCTAAAGTTCAGGAAAATGCATTCACAGCTCCGCAGGTCACTGTGCTTTCCCAACTTGCGGATAGCAACAAGCCTAAAGTTGTATTACTTGATAACGTTCCTAAACCTGTAATTACAAACGTGCCCATCAGGAATAGTATTATTAATCCTGGCGTTGGAAACGGAGGCAAAAAAGTTATTCAAAAACAGCCGGGTCAAGATTTTCTGGACAACGACACTAGCAACAAACCGATAGTTTATGATGCGGCGGGCAAAGGTTTTTTTACAACGTACACCACGGATCAGGGACTTAGTCTTGACCAGGTATATTGTAGTTATAAAGACAAGTGGGGGAATCTTTGGTTTGGCACCAATGGAGGGGGCGTAAGCAAATATGATGGCAAAAATTTTATCACTTATACTACAGCTCATGGATTGTCCAATAATATTGTCTGGTGCATAACACAGGACCATAAAGGAAATCTCTGGTTTGGAACTGACGGTAGCGGAGTAACCAAATACGATGGCGAACGTTTTACAAACTATAGTAAGGCCCAGGGTCTGCCCGACAATGTTATTTTCAGTATTGCAGAAGATAAAAAAAACAATCTTTGGTTTGGCACTTTAAAGGGTGGCGTCAGTAAATACGATGGTGAGCATTTTACCAGTTATTCAACGCAAAACGGACTCGCCAACAATGCTGTAAAAAATATTTTCGAGGATAGCAAGGGTAATTTTTGGTTTGCCACACTTGGTGGCGGCGTGAGCAAATACGACGGCATAAATTTCACGAACTACACTACGAAAGAGGGACTTGCCGAAAATTCAGTTTGGAGCATTGCTGAAGACACTGCAGGCAATTTATGGTTCGGTACGGAAAGCAGGGGCGTGAGTAAATACGATGGAAAGATCTTTACAAATTATATTGCATTTTCAATGCTTTCCGATGATGCAGTTTTGTGTATCATAAGCGATAAGAGAGGCGCTCTTTGGTTCGGAACACTAAAAAGCGGCGTGATAAAATACGATAGCAATTTTTTTACAAAGTATTCTACTTCCAACGGACTTGCAAATAATGAGGTAAGGACTATTATTGATGACCAAAAAGGAAATCTTTGGTTTGGTAGTTTTGGCGGAGGGGTAAGCAAATTTGCCGGTAATAGTTTTACAAATTTTACCACAGCCCAGGGTCTCCCAGGCAACGTAGTCTTCAGCATGGCAGAGGATAATTACGGCAACCTTTGGCTAGGAACTTCAAGTGGCGGTGTAAGCAGGTATGATGGCAAGAGGTTTACCAATTTTACTAAAGCCGACGGTCTTTCCAGCAATGAAGTTTATTGCGTTTCGAAAGATAATAAAGGCAACCTTTGGGTTGGTACTGCGGGCGGGGGTGCGAGTAAATATGATGGCAAAAGTTTCACCAATTATACTACCCTGCAAGGTCTTGCTAACGATATTGTTTTTAGCATTGTCGAAGATAAAAAAGGAAATCTTTGGTTTGGTACATCTGGTGGAGGCGTTAGTATGTATAATGGCAAAAGCTTTACCAATTATACCGTGTCGCAGGGTCTGGCAAATAATGTAGTATTTAGTATTAGAGAAGACAAGAATGCAAACCTTTGGTTTGGAACCCTGGGGGGTGGTGTAAGCAAATTTGACGGTAACAGCTTTACAAATTATACGGTCGCCCAGGGTCTTTCTGATAATGTGGTTTGGGCGATTACCGAAGACAAGCCGGGGAATCTTTGGTTCGGCACACAGCATGGATTGAGCGTAATGCCAAATGCCATAGTGGTTCAAGGCCCCCGAAATAATAAGACCAGCGAAAGCGGCCTGGGGCATTTATTTACATCCTTTACTACTGAAGATGGATTGCCTGACAATTTTATAACGCAAATTGTTCAGGGTGATTCAGAAAAATTATACGTGGGAACCAATCTCGGAATGTGCGAACTATTACCAGGAAAGCATGGGAATGCGGTGGAAAAAAACTGGTCAGTTGGACGGGTGTTGAATACCAAAAATGGATATCCTGTAAAAGATGTGAATGCTGGCTTGAAGGCAATGTTTCAGGATAGTAAAGGTATTATTTGGATAGGTACGGGTTCAGACAAAACAGGACTTGCTCGCTTCGACCCTCTTGCATTAATCAATAACAATGATGTACCACCTGCAGTTGTTATTAATGAAGTAAAAATAAATAATGAAAATGTTTGCTGGAGAGACCTTTATCTTTCCGGGGAGAAAGAAAGGACAGATAGCAACACTGTAGCAGCAACTATCATAGCGGAGGTTAGTACATACGGAAGACAATTGAGTGATTCGGAGAGGGACTCAATACGTTCCAAATTCGCTAATATAATTTTCGACAGCATTACCAGATGGCAGCCGCTTCCGCGGGGGCTTGTGTTACCATACTATTTTAATAATATCGGTTTTGATTTTAGCGCCATTGAAACAGGTAAAAACTTTCTCGTTAACTATACATATTTTCTTGAAGGGTATGATAAGGATTGGTCGCCGGCAAGTAGTAACACCTTCGTGAATTTTGGAAATATTCGCGAGGGGAGTTACACTTTTATGGTAAAGGCACAAAGTCCGGACGGTGTGTGGAGCCAGCCAGTCAGCTACAATTTTAAAGTGCTTCCGCCATGGTGGCGTACCTGGTGGATGTTTGTCGTATATGCGATACTGGTTGTCAGTTCCGTTCTCCTGTTTTATTGGTGGAAACACAGGCGGATTATTTACCAAAAGAAAGTATTGGAGCATAAAGTGGCCGTAGCCACTAAACAAGTAAGGGAAGAGAATAAAAAAGTACAAGCACAAAAGGAAAAGATAGAAGACACTTTGAAAGAATTAAAGGAAACGCAGTCCCAACTTATCCAGTCAGAAAAGATGGCTTCGCTCGGAGAACTTACCGCGGGCATAGCACATGAGATACAAAACCCTTTAAACTTCGTCAATAATTTTTCTGAAGTAAATACAGAATTGATTGACGAGATGAAACAGGAATTACATAATGGAAATATTAATGAAGTCGAAGGTATTGCTGATGATATAAAAGATAATGAGCAAAAAATAAATCATCATGGCCGGCGTGCTGATGCCATAGTAAAAGGCATGCTTCAACATTCTCGCAACAATGCCGGGCAAAAAGAACCAACAAATATTAATGCATTAGCTGATGAGTATTTCAGGCTAAGTTATCACGGACTTCGGGCAAAGGATAATAATTTTAATGCTTCTATGCAAACAAATTTTGATGAAAGTATCGGCAACATCAATATAATACCACAGGACATTGGCAGAGTACTGCTGAATTTATTTACCAACGCATTTTATGCAGTAACAGAAAAAAAGAAACAACATCCTGAAGGATACGATCCCACGGTGTCAGTGAGCACAAAAAAAATAAATGGTAAGGTTGAGGTTCATGTTATTGATAATGGCAACGGCATTCCACAAAAAGTGCTGGACAAAATCTTTCAACCCTTTTTTACTACCAAACCAACAGGGCAGGGAACGGGCCTTGGATTGTCGCTGAGCTATGATATTATCAAAGCACATGGCGGTGAAATAAAGGTCGAAACGAAAGAAGGAGAAGGAACGGAATTTATTATTGAATTACAGGGGAAAAATATTTCTGCATAGAAATTAATGAAATGAAATCTTTACCACTCTATATCATTCTCTTATTAGTTCTAACATCGGGGCTTGCCCAATCTCCTGAAAAAGATAGTTTACTGCGGCTGCTTTCTGAAGCAAAACAGGATACGACTAAGGTGAACCTGTTAGATAATTTAAGCGGAATGTACCGGCGTTCGAATCCCGATTCCATGTTTATGTTTGCCAATGAAGGTTTGAAACTGGCGCAGTCCATCGGGTACAAAAAAGGTGAAATTTCCTGCAAATGGGCTCTTGCTGCATACTGGTGGGAGAGAGGCGACTTTGCTACTGCCCTCAATCTAAACTTTCAGGTACTTGAATATTTTAAAGCGCAGAAAGATACCGTAAAAGAGACTATAGCGTATTCTACCATACTCAACTGCTATAGGGACGAAGGTGACTATACCGAAGCTTTATACTACGGAAAGATACTGTTAGACCGTACTGAAAAATATGTACCGGTTGCCCTTGGTATATCTAATACTGTGGTGGGATCGGTTTATTACGGCATGAAAAAATACGATTCCGCAATGTACTACCTCACAAAAGGCGTCAACTATCCACCCAATATTAATTATCCATGGATTTTATTAATGAACGGGCGAGTAAATGCCAGGTTAAAGAATAATACTACGGCTTTCGGTTTTTACAGGCAAAGCATTGTTGGCCTGCGGAACGTACATAACTTAAAAGATTTAGCAGGTGCTTATACCAGTATTGCTGAATTGTTTAAGGAAACCGGAAATACCGATTCGGCCATTTATTATGGAAAGTTGGCGCTCAACGTCACACAGGAGAAAAAACTCAATAAAGAACTTTGGGAAGCTTCTATTCTTCTGGCAAATATCTATGAAAAGAAAAACTCAAAAGAGGCATTAGAATTTTATAGATTGGCAATGATTACAAGAGACAGTTTGTTTAATCAGGAGAAGCAAAGACAGATGTTGAGTTATAAATTTAATGAAGAACTCAAGCAGCAGGAACTTAAGAGTGCCGAACAACAAATAAAAAACAGAAACAGGATCTATTGGTTGATTGCTATCCTCGTATTCTTCTTATCGGCTGTTATTTTCTTAATAAGGAATAATAAACGAAAACAAAAAATAAATGCATTACTCCAAAAACAGAAGCAGGAAATACAGGATGCCTTAATGAACTTAAAATCTACACAATCCCAGCTTATTCAATCAGAAAAAATGGCTTCTCTTGGAGAACTTACCGCAGGCATAGCCCATGAGATACAAAACCCTTTAAACTTTGTCAATAATTTCTCTGATGTAAATGCCGAATTGATTGCAGAAATGAAAGAAGAAATTAATAAAGGCAATTTGAATGAAATCAAAATGATTGCAAAAGATATTGAAGAGAATGAACAAAAAATATCACATCATGGCAAGCGTGCTGATGCAATTGTAAAAGGAATGCTTCAACATTCCCGCAATAATGCCGGGCAAAAAGAACCAACAAATATTAATGCATTAGCTGATGAATATTTCAGGCTAAGTTATCACGGCCTTCGGGCAAAGGATAATAATTTTAATGCTTCTATGCAAACAAATTTCGATGAAAGTATCGGCAATATCAATATAATACCACAGGACATTGGCAGAGTACTGCTGAACTTATTTACTAACGCATTTTATGCAGTAGCAGAAAAAAAGAAACAACATCCTGAAGGATACGAGCCCGCGGTTTCAGTGAGCACCAAAAAAATAAATGACAAGGTTGAGGTTCATGTTATTGATAATGGCAACGGCATTCCACAAAAAGTGCTGGACAAAATCTTTCAACCCTTCTTTACAACAAAGCCAACAGGGCAGGGAACGGGGTTGGGTTTGAGTTTGAGTTATGATATTATTAAAGCATATGGAGGTGAAATAAAAGTGGAAACAAAAGAAGGTGAAGGCGCTGCGTTTGTAATCCTGCTTTCAGCCATATACATATAAACATAATTATCAGATGAAACACCTAATCATATTATTTATTCTGCTAAGCGTTCATTGGGCTGCAGTGGCGCAATGGGATACTTCAGTTATAAGGCTGAATAAAATTGGAGCAGATGGTATTATTTTAAATAAAGGCTGGAAATTCCAGGCCGGCGACAACCCGGATTGGGCAAGTCCGGAGTTTAACGATAAAAGTTGGCAGCCTATTGATCCCACAAAAGACATTTACGACCTGCCGCAACTTTGGAAAGGAATTGGCTGGTTAAGGCTGCACTTCTCTATAGATAGCGCAGTCACCGGTTCGTTAGCGATGGAGATACATCAGTCCGGTGCTTCTGAAATCTATCTCAACGGAAAACTGCTTCACCGCCTTGGTATCGTAAGTACAAATCCTAATACGATAAAAGCATTTTCCCCCTACCGCCCTTTTTCACTGCCAAACTCGAGGAATACAGAACAGGTATTAGCCGTACGCTATACCCTACAGCCTCGTATAAAGTACAGCACACACTACGGCCAGGAAAATATAGGCCTATTTATAAGGGTAAATACATTAGAAAATGGCAACTACCAATACCCGGGCCTCATTTACGAGGCCAAGGCGAATATGTTTCGAGTAGGTGTGTTTGCGATTTTGGCAATTCTGTACCTGGCCTTTTATCTGTTTAACCGCACCCAAAAAGTGAATCTGCTCTTCTCAGTCTATGCTTTCATTCAGGCCATTGTTTGGATGCAGCTTTTATGGCTTAAGTCTTTACAATATGTTCAATCTTTGTTTTGGATCAATAATCTTTCATTAGCCATAACGGTTTTGAGCTTTTTGTTCATGATCACGGCCATCTACCGTTTACTGGGGCAGAAACGGGGTTGGAT
>JBPCQG010000390.1:0-5489 GCA_050998315.1 Chitinophagaceae bacterium | reverse complement strand
AGGTGGGTTATTTATTACGCTTACAGAAAGCTCATTTCACAGGGATCTGGGTTTTAAAGTCAATCAACATAAAACCGCCATCCGAAAAGATGCATATTGGTTTGGAGAAGCACAAGGAAGAGTAGTTGTAAGCATTTCAGAAAACAAAATAAATGAGTTTGAAAAGTTTATTGCAAATGTGCCTTTTGAAAAAATTGGAACTGTAACTAATGGGAATGTTGAAGTTGATAATAAAAAATGGGAAAATATTTTTTATTGGAAAGAAAAATATGATACCGCAATTGAAAAGTATTTTAAAAATTATCTTCCTGAGTAAATGATAAGTAAAGAATCTGTAATAGTAGTTACTGGTGCAGCAGGCTTTATAGGAAGCTGCATGGTTGGTTATTTAAACGAACAAGAATTTGAAAATTTAATCCTCGTAGATGAATTTGATGAAGATGAAAAAGAACTAAACCTGCATGGAAAAAAATATTTAGTAAGAGTTGAAAGGGAGAATTTTTTTGAATGGCTGAATATTGAAAAGCCTGATGTAAAATTTATGTTTCATTTAGGTGCAAGAACGGATACTACTGAATTTGATTATGCAATTCATCAACATTTAAATGTTGACTATTCACAAAAAATATGGAACTATTGCACTAAATATAATATTCCCCTGGTATATGCATCATCAGCTGCAACGTATGGCAGTGGTGAGTTTGGCTATATAGACGATCATGAAATAATTGAAAAGCTGCAGCCATTAAATCCTTACGGAATTTCTAAAAATGAATTTGATAAATGGGTACTTAAGCAATCCCGATTGCTATCGGGACAGCCTTCTTTTTGGGCGGGCTTAAAATTTTTTAATGTGTACGGACCAAACGAATATCATAAAGCAAGAATGGCAAGTATGATCTTTCATGGATTTCATCAGATAAAGCAGGATGGATTTGTGAAACTATTCAAATCGTACAAAGAAGGGTTTAAAGATGGTGAACAATTGCGTGATTTTATCTATGTAAAAGACGTAATTAAAATGTGTTACTGGTTTATGCAATCCAGTCAACAGCCAACAGTCAATGATCAAAAGGAATTTTTAAACGGTATTTATAATATTGGCACCGGCAAGGCAAGATCTTTTAACGATCTTATAAATGCAGTTTATGCTGCACTTGATGTTACATCAAACATACAATATGTGGATATGCCATCTGACCTGAGAGATACATACCAATATTTTACTGAAGCTGAAATGCAAAAGATAAAAAACGCAGGCTATGATTTTCCTTTAAAGACCTTAGAAGAAGGTGTTACCGATTATGTAAAAAATTATCTGGCAACTAACCAATATTATTAATATACTTCGCCGGTTTCAATATCTAATTTGAAAGGTGCAATTCGCATAATTGTATTTGGAGATTTTTTAAAAGTGGCAATATCAAATAAAGCAAACAACGGGAAACCTTCTTTTATATGGGATGCAATATTAAATCCTAACCAAAATGCATCAGCTTTTTTACTATGTTTAAATTGCAAAGACTCTAAAGTTCTTAACTCAAAAGTATTTTCAATTTTTGTGAGCTTTGAAAAGATAGGACCTACTCTCATGTAAGGGATATTGTTTTTACAAAATCCCCAACTGTTTTTAGTAAATACAGAATCATCCGTTCTTAGCTCATTTAGAATTAATTTTTCCTCTGTATCTAATACTTTGTAGTCAAAGTTTATTGCAATAGGTTTATTTTTTAAAAAATCATCAAAATTTAAATATATACCATCATTAAATGTTTTTGAAGATAGAATAATTGGCTTTGATTTTTTAGCACCTATATATAATAATTTTTCAGTAGCAGAGTTGATTTTATTATGGCTCATCCTATCTGCTACTATTGCCATTGCAGATAAATTTTCTTCTATCAGGTTATCCTTAATATTTCCCAAATATCCATTTTTCGAAACAATACTATCATAGGTATGCATTAAGAAATAATCTGTACCTCTTTTTTTATAGAAATTGCAAATAATACGACAGTATCCTATAGAGCTATTAGAATTTAACAAAAAAGTTCGTGTAAGGGATGGAGGAATTTGGATTTGGGAAATCCATAACCGTTTAATCCCCATATATAAAGTATCAATTGGTGTTCCCCTATTTTTAATGTTTATTTTTTCGGATAGGTATACTGTTGCAGGTTTTGCGAAAGTAAAATAATACTGTTTGTTACTTCCCCAAAAAAATCCCATACGTGTTGTATCATCTCTTTCATCGATAAAAACAAATTCTTGATTAGTGGCAGAATGACGGCGAATAAGGCTTTTTTTTAATTCTATTATAGAGGGTTTGTAATCATTCGGACTCAATTTATTTTGGATAGAATGTTGTGCTATTGCAGAATGCTTAAAGAGTAAACAAATTATAAAGTAGAAAATAATATTTCGGGGTGTTTTCATTATTGTAAATTCTTAATCATAATAGTATGAAAAAAAATAGCATTTATTTAATTTTTTCCACATAATCCTTACTTCATATTCTGCTCCAAAATATTAGCGTAAGTTTGCATGACCTCCCTGATTTTATTCCCGGTTTTTAAGGTCAACCATTATATTATAAAGTAAAACTTATGGCTAAGTATATTTTTGTTACCGGTGGTGTAACGTCTTCATTGGGCAAAGGTATTGTTGCCGCTTCTCTTGCCAAATTATTACAGTCAAGAGGATTGAAAACCACAATCCAAAAGTTTGACCCTTACATTAATGTTGATCCTGGTACTATGAACCCTTATGAGCATGGCGAATGCTATGTAACTGAGGATGGTGCCGAAACTGATCTTGACCTGGGGCACTATGAAAGATTTTTAAATATTTATACTTCACAGGCAAATAATGTTACCACGGGTTCCATTTATCAAACGGTTATTAACAGGGAAAGGGCAGGTGATTATCTTGGTAAAACAGTACAGGTTATTCCGCATATAACTGATGAGATAAAGCGCAGAATGAAACTTTTAGGAGATAGCAATAAATATGATGTAATACTTACTGAAATTGGTGGTACGGTGGGTGATATTGAAAGTTTACCCTTTATTGAAGCTGTACGTCAGTTGCAATGGGAAATGCCTGAAGAAGATTGCCTTGTTGTTCATTTAACATTGATCCCCTATTTAAAAGCGGCAAAAGAATTAAAAACAAAACCAACACAGCACAGTGTAAAATTGCTCAGTGAAAATGGAGTGCATCCTGATATATTGGTTTGCAGAACAGAAAAGCCACTAAGTGAAGAAATAAAAAGAAAGCTTGCATTATTTTGTAATGTAAAACAAGATGCTGTAATTGAAGCGGCAGATGCATCAACAATTTACGAAGTACCTATTGCTATGCTTAAAGAAAAGCTTGATGTTATTGTTTTAAAAAAATTAAATATTACAAATTATCATGAGCCTGAATTAGATAAGTGGAAAGACTTTTTAGATAAACTTAAATACCCCAAAAATAAAGTTATTATTGGTTTAATTGGTAAGTACATCGAGTTGCAGGATGCATACAAATCAATTCTGGAATCGTTTATTCATGCAGGTGCTATGAATGATTGTAAAGTGCAGGTAGTGAATGTACACAGCGAATATATTACAGAAGAAAATGTTGCTGAAAAATTAAGTGAGCTTGATGGTTTATTAGTTGCCCCGGGTTTTGGACATAGGGGTGTTGAAGGAAAAATCATTGCCGTAAAATATGCCCGTGAAAATAATTTGCCCTTCTTTGGAATTTGTTTGGGGATGCAAATGGCAGCTATTGAATTTGCACGAAATATTTTGCATATAGAAGATGCAAATTCCACCGAAATGGAGCCAAATACAGCAAATCCTGTAATTGATATGATGGAAGAGCAGAAGAAAATTACAATGAAAGGAGGTACAATGCGATTAGGTTCTTATCCATGTATTATAAAAGAAAATTCTCAGGCTTACAGGATCTATGGTAAAAAAGAAATCAGCGAAAGGCACCGTCACCGTTGGGAATTTAATAATGCCTATTTAAATCAATTTGAAAATGGGGGAATGATAGCCAGCGGTATTAACCCTGAAACAGGTTTGGTAGAAATTATTGAACTCCTCAATCATCCTTTCTTTATTGGCGTTCAATATCATCCTGAATTAAAAAGCACCGTTGAAAATCCACATCCAATTTTTGTAAGCTTTATAAAAGCTGCAAGGGAATTTGCTGAAACAAAACATTCAATAAAAAATCCTTTGCTGCAAAGCGAAATGATATAGTGAATAGTGAATAAGTGAACATGCTTTAACTCACAACTGATAACTCACCACTCACTAATTCTCCTGCTTACTCAAAATCTCCTTCTTCATCTTACTCCAGAGTCCATCAAAAGTTTCATGCTTTTCATCACGCCATCTTTTTGAAAAGGCTTTCATCTTTTCACTTTTATCTTCTTTTGTTATGGAAAAAAATGCAGTGATAGCTTCCTCATCATTTGTTTTTGCCATGGTATTATACATTTCTTTTAATTCCTGTTCTTTTTTCATATTAGAGTGGGCTATCTCCTTTTCCATTTCTTCCCTAAGCTTTACCTTTTCATCATAACTTCCTGAAGGCAGTAATGTTTTTGCGATGACTGGCATTAGCTCAATCAACATTAATATTGTTACGAGCAAATAATACCTAAACTGCAAAGCAGTGTTGCTTTTTATGAGATTATTCATAGCTTCTATTCTTGTTAAAAAACCATCATTAAAATAATTGGTAAAGAGTTGTTCTTCTTTTTTTATATTATCATCAATGATTAGTTGTTCTTTTTCAATTGTATTTAATTTAGGCTGATTAAAAGCTAAAAGAGTTTGGTATTCTGTATCAAGTTTTTCATATTCTTTTTTCTTTGCCAGCGCAATATCCTTTATCCCAATTTTACCTGTTCCGCCACTTCCATCAGATTCTGCGATGTAATTATCCCTTGCTTTGGCAACATCGACATATTTTTTGTTAAGCTCGTTTTGCAAAATTATTTTTTGTTCTGCCAATTCTGATTTACGCATCTTATAAACTGCATCCAGCTCATCTCTTTTTTAAATTTTCTTTTTCTCATTATCCAAAGACGTCTGCAATTTTATTTCTTTATTAAACATGTACAATATCGCAGGCTGTGCCATAAAAACACCAATCGTTAAAGCCAGTAATCCTCTAAACAAAAGTGGTGTGAATCTGTTCTTATTAAATTTTGTAATTCCTTTTATTAGAGCCCTGTCAATTGTAAGAATGATAAAGCCCATAAAAGCTCCCAGAGCCGCAAATAAAAACGCATTATCAATTATTGTTGAAAAGAAATACGTCCATGCCAGTGTAGCAAAAAGCCACGTAGTAAGTACCGTCATTCCAATAAGTTTAAAGCGGTTTCGATCAACTACACTATCAACCAAAAGTTCTTTTTCTGCCGTAGAAAGCCACCATAAAAATTCAGAGAATTGAGAAGGCTCATAATTTTCCCTTTGGGAAAG
>JBPCQG010000380.1:0-3057 GCA_050998315.1 Chitinophagaceae bacterium | reverse complement strand
TGTCATGGATCTAAATATTAATGCTGCCCCACTTTGCTCACATCTTGTGCCATTGTGGGGCTTTTTTAATACTTAGTTATCACCAAACCATTGCCTATTGTGGATTATGGGTTTTCAGGAAGAGCCTCCGGTAATCGGAAAAATTGCTAAATGGCAACTAAATAAAGATGAAGAAAAATCTTAAGGAATTAATTTAATTTAAAAGGAACTGTCAATTCAAAAGCAGGAATGTTTATATAGAACGTTTTTTTAGTACTGAGGTTTTCCATAAAATAAGTTCCGTGCATTTTGCCTAATTCTGTGCGAAGATTGCATCCACTGATATACTGATATTTTTCACCACTGAAAATTTCAGGTTGATTGCCGATAACACCTTCGCCTTCCACTTCACGATGTGTGCTGTCGCTGTCAAAAATATACCAGTGCCTGCGCAGTAGTTTTACAGGAAAAGAATTGTTATTCTCAAGCGTAATACGATACGCAAACATGTACTCACTGCTTACCGGATTACTATGTTCTGGCTGATAAAATGTTTCAACACTTATGGTTACACCTTCCGATATTTTTGATACCATGTTATTCACTTATGTAAAACTAAAATTAAAAACGGATAACCGTTAAAAATGTTTCAAGTCGTAAGTTAGTTATACGTAAAATACCGCCAATGGGTAAAAGGTAACCTGTTAAATCTTCTTAATTTTTATGTAGCCTTGGTTTTGCAGCCACGAAAATATTTTATCCCTGTTATCCCCCTGGATGATTATTTCGTTTTCTTTTATTGAACCTCCTGTGCCGCAAAATGATTTAAGCTTTCTGCTTAATTCCTCCAGGTCGGCTTCTTTTCCTTCAAAACCCTGGATCAGTGTGACAACTTTACCTGCTCTTTGCTTTGCATCTAATTTTATTCGGAAATTTTGTTGCCCTTCGGCAAGAGTTATTGTATCATTTGGATTTTCATCCGGCAACTTAAAATTTGGATCAGTTGAATAAACCAATCCCGATAAATTTGATCTTTTCTTAGGCATATACTGTTTGAGTTTGAGTAATTCTCAAGGTGTTATAATAATTGTGCTTTCAAACTAAGGTCTAAACTTTTTGACTGGTGTATAATTGCTCCGGTTGAAATATAATCCACACCGGTTGCTGCATATTCCTGAATATTATCTAAATTAATTCCTCCACTAGCTTCAGTTTCATAGCAAGCATTAATTAAGTGCATAGCTTCAACAATCTCACCAGGAGTAAAATTATCCAACATAATTCTATTTATTTTTCCAACTCTCAAAACTTTTTTTACATCTTCTATACTTCTTGTTTCAATTTCAATCTTAATGTCAAGGTTCTTTTGCTCAATATATTCATTTGCGCTTTTAATCGCCTGTTCTATTCCACCACAATAATCAATGTGATTATCTTTCAGCATTATCATATCATACAAACCAAACCGATGATTAGTTGCACCGCCTATGCGTACCGCTTCTTTTTCCAATAATCTAAAATTGGGAGTTGTTTTTCGTGTGTCTAAAAGTTTTGTATTATAGTTTTTGAGCTTATCAATATATTTGCGGGTTAAGGTAGCAATACCACTCATTCGTTGCATACAATTTAATACCAGCCGCTCACATGTTAGTATGCTATGTATTTTTGCCTGCACTTCAAAAGCAATTTCACCAAATTGCATTTTATCTCCGTCATTTTTTTTACTGATAAAAATTACAGCGGGCTCAACGTATTTAAAAATAGTTTCTGCCACTTCAATGCCAGCTAATATACCTTCTTCTTTTATTTTTAAAATTGCTTTTCCTTTTGCAAATGCATCTATACAACTCAAAGTGGAATGATCCCCATCACCAATATCTTCCTCCAAGGCATTTTTAATAAGGAAATTTAGTTGTGCTTTGTAGTTCATCCCAGCAAAACTAAACAATGATTTTTTTTGTAATGAATTAAAAAAATCCCACCGAATGGTGGAAGAATGATTATTTAAAAACTCTCAACCAACCGAGCTATTTTTCAAATCTTAATTCCTGAAGTAATTGCCTATCTCCATTCTTTTTCATGTAAATAGTTGTACGATACTCACCGTTTTTTGTATTCAATGTCCCTATAATAAATTGAGCACCTGTATTATCTCCCTTATGTACAATATCAAAATTTTTTACAATATTATTATTAAAGAAATCTTTTAAGACCAGTTCGGCCTGGCTTTTACTATAGGTATTGCTTTTATCTGTGACCGTTATTTCCACTGTATTATCAAAATATTTTGAAAGCTGTGAAGCATTTCCATTTTTTATTGCACTAACCACTTCATCTACTGAAAGAAAAGAAGACAAAAAAAACAAAAACAGAACCAATCCATATTTTAAAAACTTTTTCATTTTATACGTTAGCCATATACAATTTTGCTAAAAACGTGCCAACTAACTTTGATAGTGAATCTTTTAATGCTAATAATTAGCTTTGATTTATGGAAGAGAAAAAAGTTATACTAATTATCATGGATGGATGGGGGCTTGGAAAAATACAATCGAGCGATGCGATTCAACATGCAAATGTTCCATTTGTTAGCTCCTTATATTCCAAGTATCCAAATACTACCTTAGTTACATGCGGAGAAGCAGTGGGATTGCCTGTTGGTCAAATGGGTAATAGCGAAGTTGGGCATTTAAATTTAGGCGCCGGAAGAATTGTATACCAGGAACTGCAAAGGATAAACGTTGCTATCAGGATTGGTGAATTTAAAAAGAATGAAGCCCTTTTAAATACAATTCAATATTCAAAAAAAAATAAT
The DNA here is from genome assembly GCA_050998315.1 of Chitinophagaceae bacterium. Classification (GTDB taxonomy): domain Bacteria; phylum Bacteroidota; class Bacteroidia; order Chitinophagales; family Chitinophagaceae; genus Ginsengibacter. The sequence goes on along the minus strand of JBPCQG010000380.1, from coordinate 263 downwards.
AAGCCGTTACATTTAATAGGGCTGGTAAGTAATGGAGGTGTACACTCACACCTTGAGCATTTAAAAGCAATTACAACAATTTGTAAAGAAGATGGATTAAAAAATGTTTTTATTCATGCATTTACGGATGGCAGGGATACAGATCCTAAAAGTGGTATTCATTTTTTAAAAGAATTACAGGTACACTTACAAAACACTGCCGGGCATATAGCAACAATTGTTGGTCGTTATTATGCGATGGATAGAGATAAGCGGTGGGAAAG
>JBPCQG010000308.1:0-3764 GCA_050998315.1 Chitinophagaceae bacterium | reverse complement strand
GTGAAACCTACCACAAGATGAGTTTTCTTTTAAGGGTCGTTAAAGACTATAACGTTGATAGGCTACAGGTATAAAGGTGGTAACATCAAAGCCGAGTAGTACTAATTGCCCGTAAGCTTTATTTTTTTTATTTTATTACAGTCTTTCCTTACTGGTATTATAACTTTCCCAATATGTTTATTTTATTACAGACACGAGTTAATAAAAATGCCGTGAGCTTCGAGCAATGCTGCTCGTAGCCTGCAGCGAAAAGCTCATAGCTAAAGATTTTATGGTGGTTTTGCCGAGGGTGTTCACCTCTTCCCATACCGAACAGAGCAGTTAAGCCCCTCATGGCCGATGGTACTACACAAAAATGTGGGAGAGTAGGTAACTGCCATTTCTATTTAAAAGCCTTTCAGTTTTTACTGAGAGGCTTTTTTATTTATATCTTTCCAATGATATGCAAACGATTCTTTTACTGATTAATCCTTTAACAAATAACAAAAGAATTGAAAAGATCGTTGCTCAAATTTCTGCAGTCTTATCTGAAAACAAAGTTTTATTTATTTCTTTCATAGCATCCTGGCCCCAGGAAATAAACATTTATAAAGAAGTCTGGTTAATTGGAGGAGATGGCACACTTAATTATTTTTTAAACTTTTATAAAAACATTGCAATACCAATAGTGATCTTTAAAGGAGGAACAGGAAATGACTTTGCCACCAGGCTCTATGGCAAACTGAGTATTATTGGACAAATAAATAAAGTACTTATTTCTGAACCGAGAAGTGTTGATGCTGCTGAATGCAATGGCAGAAAATTTATTAATGGTGTTGGAATTGGATTTGATGGGGAAGTTTTAAAATCAATAAAAGCAATTCGATTATTGGGTGGGCATCTGGGCTATTTGTGGATCGTATTGAGAAAAATATTTTCTTTTAGAGAAAAAAATTATCAAATACAATATGATAATAACAATCTTTCAGCAAAATATTTATTGGTCATGATTGCCAATTCCACTACAACAGGCGGAGGATTTATGGTTTCACCTGAAGCTAAAATTGATGATGGAAAACTTAATATGATTTTATGTAAACCATTACCCGTTTTAAAAAGATTAAAATATCTTCCTGTAATTGAAAAGGGAAAGCACTTAGACAAAGAATTTATTCTGCACAAAGAGGTCAGCGAAATAAAAATTGTTTGTGATAAAGAAACGCTTGCGCAAATAGATGGAGAATTGATCAGTGGAAAAATATTTGATATAAAAATCCTTCCTAAACATTACCTTTTTAAATATTAATTTTTTTACTTGGGCAACAATTTGATGAGTGGATGGCATTAGCGCTTTCCTTTTCTAAAATAATCTTATGCCGCCTGAATTCTTTCTTTTAAGATGATTGAGAAATCTATATATGCAGCTTCATTTTTTTACGCTGCAACCTTCAACCATTCAAGTATTATAACAGTAACATTAAATCTGTTTACCTTCTCTAATTCTAATATAAACTATGAATATCTCATTCTATAGGTGCATTATGCACTATAAATATTCTGTAGATTAGCAAATGAATCAAAGAAAAGCCACCTTAAATGAGTATCGAGTTTTAATCCTTTTATTTGATCTTGAAAAACTTTAGCAAACACCTTAAGCCTTTTTAAATCCATGAATTATGCAGCCAGTATTGTTTAGTTCAGTTATGAAAGCAGGTAGTGAAGACTAAAATAATTATTGATGAAAATTATTGTTGCTCCGGATAAGTATAAAGGAAGCCTTGATTCATTTAAACTGTGCGATGCCATTGTTGAGGGCATTCAGATGGTAGATAAGTCCTTTGAAATAATAAAATTGCCTATGGCAGACGGTGGTGATGGTTTTGCAAAAGTTTTAGCCCATTTCCTGAAAACTACAACCGTTATCTGCCATACTATGGACGCACTTGGTAAACCACGGCAAGCTGCGTACGAATGGTCGGTAGAAAAGGAAACCGCCATTATTGAATTGGCCTCTGCCTCAGGATTAGCCATATTGGAAACAGGTAATAACCCAATGGTGGCCTCTACTTATGGTACTGGATTGTTGATTAATGATGCTATTAATAAAGGGATAAAGAAAATTATTCTTGGTATTGGCGGCAGTGCCACCAATGACGGCGGCACTGGCTTGCTATCCGCGTTGGGATATACTTTTTTGGATATTTCAGGGGAAATCATAAAGCCCGGTGGTGAAAATTTAATACGCATCGAAAAAATTATTCCCCCGCTAAACCCAATTGATATTGAGTTAACCATTGCCTGCGATGTTGACAATACATTACTGGGTAAAAATGGAGCTGCATATACTTACGCAGCACAAAAAGGAGCCAATGCCCAACAGATTATGGATCTTGAAAATGGAATGGAACATTTCTCAAAAGTCATGGAAATATTCGCGAATAAAATTATAGCTACTATACCAGGCTCGGGGGCAGCAGGCGGTACAGGTGCAGGCTTATTATTGCTACCTAATGTTACCATAAAGAGAGGCGTGGATATTGTTATAGAAAGCAGCAGCATAAAAGATCACTTATCTCATGCTGATTTAGTTATTACCGGCGAAGGAGCTTTTGATGAACAAACCCTTAACGGGAAAGTGGTTTATGCGATAACTATGCTGGCAACTGCATCAGGCGTGCCCACAATAGCAGTGTGTGGAAAAATAGATGCAGATTATGCTACTATACGGCGATCAGGTTTAACTTATATTGCCAGTATTGTTAACGGACCAATGACTATAGAGTACAGCAAGCAATATGCATACAAATTGGTAAAAGAGAAAGTAGGGGGGATAATCCATTTTATAAGTAGAAGAAGAAACTGAATTGATTACAAATTTCTTATTATCTCATCTGCAAACTCACTCGTTTTAAAAAGTGTAGCATCTTTCATGAGGTTATAAAAATCTATTGTTACTTTTTTGCTGCGAATAGTTTTTCCAACTGCATTTGTAATTAATTCTGCCGCATCACGCCAGCCCATATATTCCAGCATCATTACTCCGCTTAATATAACGGAAGAGGGGTTCATGGTATTTGTATTCGCAAATCGTGGTGCTGTACCATGGGTAGCTTCAAAAACAGCATGACCGGTTAAATAATTAATGTTTGCGCCAGGCGCAATACCAATGCCGCCAACCTGTGCAGCCAATGCATCGCTGATATAATCACCATTTAAATTTAATGTTGCAATCACTGAATAATCCTGCGGTGCCAGCAATGCCTGCTGTAAAAAATTATCTGCAATGGCATCTTTAATAATTACTTTGCCTCCTACCGAACTTATTCTCATTTCCTCATTTGCAACTGCCTCACCACTTTCCTTTTTTGTAGCTTCCCATTGGTTCCAGGTGTAAACATTTCCTGCAAATTCTCTTACTGCCAACTCATATCCCCAATTTTTAAATGCGCCTTCTGTAAATTTCATAATGTTGCCCTTATGAACAATTGTAACAGAAGGCATTTTATTTGCAATGGCATATTCGATAGCAGAACGTATTAATCTTTCAGAACCTTCTTTACTTACCGGCTTTATGCCAAAAGAGGTTGTTTCAGGAAAGCGGATATTTTTTACATGCAAGTCATTTTGTAAAAAATTCAATAATTTTTTTGCTTCCGGAGTGCCAGTCATGTATTCAATTCCTGCATAAATATCTTCTGTATTTTCTCTGAAGATTACCATGTTCACTTTTTCAGGTTGCCACATGGGTGAAGGAACTCCTTCAAAATATTTTACAGGGCGAAGAC
>JBPCQG010000296.1:0-6266 GCA_050998315.1 Chitinophagaceae bacterium | reverse complement strand
CAAAACGACGAATCTGAGTTCGTGGAATCTTGTTGCCCGTATACCACCACAACCTCAATTTGGACAGACTGCACAATTTGCTTACCGACTGTATCAGGCATATGAATTAAAACCGGCAGAAAAAGAGGTGCGAAACCATGCCCTTACATTTTTCAGGGCTGCGGAAAAGTATGCATGGCAGGCAAAAGGAAAGTTCTATGTGAATGAATTTAATATGGATGGCAGTCCTTTGAAAGCCGACGACGCTCGTTTCAATCGCGTTCCACTGTTTCCCGGCGACGGTGTAAACACGTTGCAGGTAAAACCGGTGTTCCAAGCGAATATCGGTCGTATAGCCGCCTATTTTTACAGCCGTGAAAAAGACCCGCATTTCCTTTTGATAGCCAGAAGAATGATTGACATTATGGAACGGGATCCATTGAAGAAAAATTTTCAGGCGGTCGAGGTTGCCAATCGAATCCATTTATTGATGGATGTTTATGATTTGACAAAAGACCGTAATCTGCTGAATTTAGCAAGGAAGTATGCTGATCTCGGCATTGCAGGTTTATGGAGAAACGGGCTGTTTGCCAGAAGTGCCGGTGATCCCTTTTACGAGAGTTTGGGGGGAGTAGGAAATTTTGTAGCGGGATTGTTAAGGCTTCATCTTGCTTTGAACGGCACACCGAAGGAACTGCAGAATGTTGATTGGAGTTATTGAGTGGTAATAACAAAATAAAACCAAATGAAGCAAAGAAATTTCAGCCATTCTATTTTTTACAGGATTATTATTATTATTGGATTAGTAGTCATTGTAAATATTCCTTGTTCCTCGCAGAATGTGAATACTGATAAAATAGATGAATATATCCTGAAAAGAATGCAGGATCGAAAAATACCCGGAATAGCAATGGCAGTCATAAAAAATGGTACAGTAATAAAAGAAGGATATTACGGCTCAGGTAATTTGGAAACCAATGACCCTATAATTGACTCATCAGTTTTTGAAATTGCTTCCATGAGCAAACAGTTTACATGTGCCGCTGTTTTATTATTACAGCAGGATGGTAAAATTTCAATAAATGATAAGCTCTCTAAATATTTGGATAGCCTGCCTTTTTCCTGGAAAAATATTACATTGGAACAATTAATGAATCATACATCCGGCATGCGTGATGACTGGGACGAACCTACGCCTTATTTTCTGGCAAATTATACAGATTCCCTGATGCTTATTGCAACAAAAAAGGTACCGCTCAAATTTAATTCGGGAACAGCTTTTCACTATAGCAGCGGCCCGTTTATTTTGGGATTGATAATAGCAAAAGTGAGTGGAGTTAGCATTGCTGACTTTTTGAAGAATCGAATATTTGATCCACTTGGAATGAAGACGACATCTGTATATAATAACAGAACAATTGTTCCTCATCGTGTTTCCGGTTATGTGATAAAGGATAGTATGTTGATGAATGGAACTGATATTTCACCGGCAGCGGAAGCAAGAGGAGATGTTGGCATTATAACATCGAAACCCGATATGATAAGGTGGGCTACTGCTTTACAGGATGACAGGCTTTTAAATGAAGCAAGTCGAAAAGCAATGTTCACACAGGGAAAGTTGAGTGACGGAACCTATTTATCACATGGTTATGGATGGTTTATCTATCCTTATTTAAATCAAATAGCAATTGAGCATGGTGGGGGATTCAGGACTGGTTTTAGTTCCGACATAATGATTTTTCCAAATAAATCATTAATCATAATTGTTTTTGCTAACTTATGGACTACAGGTACTTTTACTATGATGACTGAAATTGCAGGCATTGTTGATGCGCAATTTATTAAACCTTCCTTAAGACAGCCGAAGAATGATCCGGATAAAAAAAGAACAGAAAAATTGAAAGATTTAATTCTTGATGTTGCTGCTAAAAAATGGGATGACACACAACTGAATCAACAGGTAAATTTTGGAGGATTTACTGCATTAGATTTGCAGGAGATGTTAAAAGGATTTAAAAATTTACTTTTTATAGAAGAACAAAATCTAAAAACTAACCCGCTTCATTTATATGGTGAAAAAATAACTAAATCAATTCTTTATAAAATCATTGCTCACCGCGATTCCTCGTACTGGTTATTTGGCTATAACGATAAAGGCAAATTGGTGTACGCTGTTCCGCAGGATTAGCAGCATACTTTGATGGTTGTCAGTTGATGGACAAAGCTCGTTATTTTTTGAGCTTAAGAAGATAGATAAATTCTTGGTTTATTTTTTTTATAATACAAAACAATCACTAACATTCCCCAACGGAGTAAATAAAATAATGAAGATGAAAAATAAAATCCTATTACCATTTTATATATCAATTCTACTGTTTTCCACCTTTCCTTTACAGGCCCAGCAAACTAATGCCGGAAAGCGTCCCAACATCGTCTTCATCATTTCCGACGACCATCGCTGGGATGCACTCGGAGCTGCCGGTAATAAAAAAATTAAAACGCCTGTGCTTGATAAACTGGCCCGTGAAGGGGTTTATTTCCGGCAGGCAACAATTCATGTATCTCAATGTGCGCCAAGCCGTGCAGTGTTATTAACAGGTTTATCACCACATCAAAACGGTTATTACGCTAATAATTTTATTAGTGATGATCTGCAATGGGCTGACCGCTTTACTGTGCCAACCATGCCGGAGCTGCTGCAACAAGCAGGCTATCAAACCGTACTGGTTGGTAAGTGGCATTTGCGTACTGACCCATGGCTTACCGGCTTTACAGATATTCGCACATGGCTCCCTGAAGCCGGATCCAATTATATTGATTCCCGGCTGGCTAAAGGTAAAAGCCGAAAAACAGAAGTGATCAAAGGATTTACAAACGGCATTTTTGCCAATGATGCCATTGAATTTTTAACCAGCGATGCAGCCAAAGAAAAGCCATTTTTTCTGTGGTTGGCAAGCACTATCCCACATGCTCCAACCAAGCCCAACCCATCACACTTCGAGCATATGTATGAAGGAGAAACAAACGAAGATTTACTACCACCGGGATTTCCATCACATACATCCGTGCAAATTCCACTTGAAGGATTTGCAGATTCTGTCGCACCCAATTTGGCTGACTATTATGCATCCGTTAGCTATCTGGATAATTTGGTTGGTCAGGTTTTGGCGACATTAGACAAACAAGGTTTAGCTAAAAATACGATTATAGTTTTTTTAGGTGATAATGGATTGATGGCGGGCAGTCGTGGTTTAAGGGGAAAGGTTGTACCCTGGGAAGAATCTATCCGTGTTCCATTAATTATTTATGCTCCAAAAATTGCTGTTATTAAAGGAAGAAATGATGTATCTGTATCCAGCCTTGATCTTCCCACAACAATACTTTCAATGGCGGGTGTTTCAATCCCTAAAAATTGGGCTGGTCGTAATCTGCAACCACTGCTGAAAGGAAGTAAAAAGCATGGGATTGATCATGCCATGAGCGAATGGGCAGATACAGAAAGCCAGTTTCGTAATTATACACACCGGCTAATACGTACACCTCATTACAAACTTATCGGTGGGACAAACCGGATAAACCCGATGAATTGTATGATCTGGTTGCTGATCCACATGAAACCACGAATATCATTAATAAGCCTGCCATGCGTCCCATTCGTGATCAGTTGCTTAGCCAGTTAAATGCATGGATGAAAAAAACAAATGACCCTGCACTTTTTTGGGCTAAGAAAAACGGAAAAACAGTAAATAAAGAAGCAGAGCAAAAAGCTGAATTAAAATTGCGTGCAGGGTTGGATGATAAAACACCTGTGAAGGTTGATCCAAAATTATTTGATGCGTATGCAGGTAAATATGAATTTGTAACCACGGGCATTGTTACCATTTCTAAAGAGGGAGACGGGCTTTTTTTACAGGGTGAGCTTGGTAGAAAATCTGAATTGATCCCGAAATCGGAAAATGAATTTTTACACAGAAATCTACCTATGCGGTTCACATTTGTAAAGAATGCCGCAGGACAAGTAACGCACCTCATTCGTCGCAACAGTATATCGCCTGATTTGCTTACTATTGACATGAAGGCAAGAAAAATAGAGTGAAGGTTAACTCCAATGTATTCATGCATGGGAGTAAAGACTTCTTTACCTTTGCTGTTCATCCCTGTTGTAAAACAGTAAACACTTCAATGCATGAGTCAGCAACCATTTAAGAAGTTTGTAGTCAAAAAAAATAATGCTGCGATAAAAGAAAAATTTAAACAGGAAAAAAAACAAGTAAAGAAAGAAAGGGCGGAAGCTATTAATAAAAGGTTTGAAGAAAAACGAGCTTTAAAAAAGCAAGGCTATTCCCCTGCCGTACAGGTTCCTGATCAAGCCAAGCATGATAAAAGGCAAAAGTATCCGCAGCAAACAACAAGCAATAAGCAACAGGCAAAAACTAACAGACAACAGTATAAACCTCCCGAAAAACATCTAACATCTAACATCGTACATCAAACATTTGCTGAGATGCCCTTAAATAAATTTATTGCACATTGCGGGGTTGGTTCCCGCAGAGAAGCCGTTCCTTTAATTAAAGATGGAAAAATAACGCTAAATGGAAATGTAATTACAGAACCTGGTTTTAAAGTAACGGATAAAGATGTTGTGATGTTCAATGGTAAAAAATTATTTGTCACAAAAAATAGGGTATATATTCTTTTAAACAAGCCCAAAGATTATATAACCACAACCGATGATCCACAAGGCAGAAAAACTGTACTACAATTAATTAAAAATGCTACTTCAGAAAGGATATATCCCATAGGCAGACTGGATAGAAATACTTCAGGCGTTTTATTATTTACCAATGATGGCGAGCTTACACAAAGGCTTACCCATCCAAGCTATAACATAAAGAAAGTGTATGAAGTAAAATTGGATAAGCCAGTTACAAAAGCACACTTTGATAAAATAGTTAACGGAATTAATCTTGATGATGGTGAGATACATGCAGATGCACTGGCATATGCAGATTCAAACGATAAAGCAATTATAGGAATAGAAATTCATAGTGGCCGGAATAGGATTGTGCGCAGAATTTTTGAATATTTTGGTTATGACGTAAAAGCCCTGGACCGTGTTATGTATGCAGGTCTTACCAAAAAAAATGTAGACAGAGGAAAGTGGAGGTATTTGAGTGAAAAAGAAATTCGTTTACTTAAATACAGCGCCCCCTCCCGTCTTGTTCCTAATTCAAAGGAAAAAGAAAAATTTTATCCCAAATTGAAAGTGTTCACCTTTTAGAAGAATAGAAATCAAATATTAAGTGGAAAACTTTTCTGAAAAAAAAACTATTGAATCTTCTTTCCGTGGCGCTGCAGGTAAATTAGATATCATTTTTGAAAATGTAAGATTTATTGCCTTAAACAAACCTTCAGGATTATTAACTATACCCGACAGGCATAATGAATCTCTCAACTCATTATATAAAACATTGCAACAACAGTATGAAAAAATATTTATAGTTCACCGTTTGGATAAAGAAACAAGCGGGATAATATTATTTGCTAAAGATGAAGTAACCCATAAATTTCTTTCACAATTATTTGAGCAGAGAAATTTAGAAAAATATTACCTGGGGATAATACAGGGAACACTACAGGATAAAAAAGGAATAATTGAAGAGCCTATTGCCAAACATCCTGTGCATAAAGGAATGATGGCTGTAAACACAAAGGGCAAACCTTCAGTAACGAAGTTTGAAGTATTGGAAGAATATGGGATTTATTCTTTGGTCCGGTTTCAGATACATACAGGAAGAACCCACCAGATTCGTGTTCATATGAAGCATGTTGATCACCCTATTGCCTGTGATGAATTATATGGTGATCCTAAACCAATTTTACTCTCTTCTTTCAAGAAAAAATTTAAACTCAGTAAACATGATGAGGAAGAAAGACCATTATTAAGCAGACTGGCATTACATGCTTATGAATTAAAATTTAAAGACCAGGATAATAAAGACTTTGATCTTAAAGCAGAATTACCAAAAGACATGAGAGCCTTACTACAACAATTAAAAAAGAATAGAAACTAAAGAAAGTGAAAAATAAATCTTCTTAATCTTATAACTAATTTTTCTATCTTGTTCCCTATAGTGGAGACGGCTTTTAATCAATATTAGGTTGCGGAGTATATCGCAAATAAGGTTTAACGATCTTTACACCCTTTTCAAATTTTTTCATGGCATCTTCTGTACTTACAGCCGGTACCACTATTACGTCTTCACCATGCTTCCAGTCAGCAGGGG
>JBPCQG010000174.1:0-6521 GCA_050998315.1 Chitinophagaceae bacterium | reverse complement strand
ACTCACAGAACCCGGGCACGGTGTTCCCTGTAGGAACAACTACAGTAACAGCTACCGCAACAGATGCTTCAAAGAATACAGCTACCTGCACCTTTACGGTAACGGTGGTAGATAATGAGAAGCCTGTGATCACCTGTCCTGCGCCTGTAACACAAAACAATGATGCAGGTGTGTGCGGTGCTAAAGTAACCTATACAGCACCTGTTGGTACTGATAACTGTACTGGTGCGACCACTAAACAAACAGCAGGTCTTGCTTCGGGCAGCGTGTTCCCTGTGGGAACAACTACCAATACATTTACTGTAACGGATGCTGCGGGTAATTCAACTGCATGTTCATTTACTGTAACGGTGAAGGATGCAGAGGCACCTGCGATCACATGTCCTGCACCTGTAACCGTACAATGCGCCGGTGATGTACCTGCACCTAATACGGCTTTGGTAACGGCTAGTGATAACTGTGGCGGAACAGTAACTAAAACATGGGTAAGTGATGTGATAAGTAACCAGAGCTGTGCCAACAGATACACGATCACAAGAACCTACAGGGCAGCAGATGCTGGCGGTAACAGTTCAACATGTACTCAAACGATTACGGTAAATGATAATACTGCACCAGTAATTACTTGTCCTGCACCTTTAACAGTTCAGTGTTCCGCCGATGTACCGGCACCTAATGCGGCGGGATTAACAGCAACGGATAATTGTGGTGGAACAGTAACCACAACATTTGTCAGCGACGTTATAACTAATCAGATCTGTGCAAACAGGTACACCATTACCAGAACGTATAGAGCGACCGATGTATGCGGAAACACTTCAACATGTACTCAGACCATTACAGTAAATGATAATACTGCGCCTGTTATTACTTGTCCTGCACCTTTAACAGTTCAGTGTTCCGGCGATGTACCGGCACCTAATGCCGCCGGATTAACAGCAACGGATAATTGTGGTGGAACAGTAACCAAAACATTTGTAAGCGATGTGATAACTAACCAGACCTGTGCAAACAGGTACACCATTACCAGAACGTATAGAGCGACCGATGTTTGCGGAAACAGTTCAACATGTACTCAGACCATTACAGTAAATGATAATACTGCACCTGTTATTACTTGTCCTGCACCGTTAACAGTTCAGTGTGCAAGTGCAGTACCGGCACCTAATGCCGCCGGATTAACAGCAACGGATAATTGTGGTGGAACAGTAACCAGAACATTTGTAAGCGATGTGATAACTAACCAGACCTGTGCAAACAGGTATACCATTACCAGGACGTACAGAGCGACCGATGTGTGTGGAAACAGTTCAACATGTACACAGACCATTACAGTAAATGATAACACTGCACCTGTTATTACTTGTCCCGCTAACGTTACAGTTAGTTGTGGAGCAAGTACGCTTCCTGCCGCAACAGGAGCAGCTACAGCAACAGACAATTGCGGTGGTACTGTAACTATTACCTATTCAGATGTGACAACATCATGCTCAGATGGAACTTACATTATAAGCCGTACCTGGAGAGCAACGGATGTTTGTAACAATTCATCTAGTTGTACGCAAACAATTACGGTTAATAAAATTAAGACAGCAGGTTGCTTTAGCTCTAACATTACTACTTTGAGTTATAACGGTACAAATACAACCTTCACCTTTAGAGTTTGCGCTAATGGATGCAGTGCGGCACTGTCTCACGTCTCCTTTATTATTGGTAGTGGCATTCGTGTAGTTGCACCATTAAATGGCTCAACTTACCAGGGAACTCATAATAAATACACAGTATCTGTTCCGGTTTCTAAAGATGTTAATGGAATTAAGTATGATGTAATAGGGGAGGGAATTAAGAACAATGGTGAATGTGATGTATTTAGCTTTACTTTAGCCGGTGATCAAAGGAACACATCTATAACCGTGCAGTTCAAGGCAGGCACGACAACAACGCAGGCAATTTTCAACCCGACTCAATGTTTCTGTCAGTCGAGTAAAGTTACCACTCGTACCACTTCGGACACAAGCACTACTTCGCCTGCAACTTCAAATACTACAATTGCCCCTGTTGTAAATGATCCAATGCTTAGAGATAGAAAAATTAGTTCAAATCCTGAGTCATTTAAAGTTACAGCTGCTCCAAATCCTTCAACTACCGATTTCAAAATAAAGGTTGAAAGCATTAGCAATGAACTGATCAACATCAGGATAATAGATGCAATGGGAAGAGTGATGGCTACTATTACAGGTGTACAAAAAGGTTCACTGGTAACACTCGGAGGAAATTACAGGGGAGGAAGTTACTTTGCTGAAGTGGTTCAGGGAGCTAATCATAAAACTGTTAAGCTGATAAAACTGAATTAGGGCTTTAATTAACAATGTAGATAGCCACTCATTTGAGTGGCTATCTTGTTTATTTCCATTTGCAGCGGTATTTCCAAAGCAGTGAGAGATCCCTAGCAGTGAGAAATCCCTGGAAGTGATTTAGGATCGCGAGATTTCTCGGTGGGCCTGCCTGGAAATGACGGGCTTCGAAATAATATTTTTCAAATTAAAAAAGCGAACTCTTCTCAGAATTCGCTTTGCTTTTAACCCTTACAACTAAACAATAGGATTTATGTAGATTTTGTTTTTATCTTTTCTTTACCGTCTTCCATCTTTCTTTTTTGCTTCCAGTCTTCACCTTTGGTTTTATTTTTCCACTCACCTTTATTCTTTTCTCCGTGCTGCTTACGTAGTTGCTCAAACTGAGTTTTTTGTTCAGGAGTTAATATCGCGGAGATCTTATTTTTTCTTTCTTCCATTAAAGCTTTCCGCTGCACTTTCATGTCTTTCACTAAGATGTTGTCATTTTGATTTAAGGCATGCAACCTCGTTGTAAAATCTTCGTTTATCGATTTTATTTGTTGTCTCTGGGCCTCAGTTAAATTAAGCTGCTCCATTCCCCGCATTTCTTTTCCTTCATGTCCCTTATGCATGCCATGCTTTTCCTTGTGCATCTTTTTCTGCCCTTCTGTTTTTTGGTCCTGTGCAACAGCACTAAATGTAAATGCAGCGATTGCAAATAACCCGGTTATTATTTTTTTCATAAATTATTTTTTTAAAAGTTGATAATGGATAATAGATGCTTTATTGACTACATCGTTTAATCGAAAAAACAAAAGAATTGTTAAGAAGATTGAAAAGGATAAACTGTAAGGTGAAGGTGATCTCGCTTTTCAAGTCTGCCGTTTCATGATAAGCATTAGGCTAAATTAGGGAGGGCAGCTATAGAATCTTTATTTGCCAATTGTCCGCAGGCTGCATCTATATCTTTACCCCGGCTTATCCTCAACCTTACATTCACCCGGTGATTAGCGAGGTAATCCATAAATTTTTGTGTAGCATCTTTATCAGGCTTGGTAAAGTCTGCTGCATCAATGGGGTTATATTCAATAATATTTACAAGATGAACAGGAACCTGCTTATAAACTTTTATAAGATCATCTGCGTCCTGCATGGAGTCATTCACACCTTTAAATAAAATGTATTCAAAGGTAATGTCATTCTTTGTTTTTGTATAGAAATAATTTAACGCTTCAATTAAGGCTGCTATATTATTTGTTTCATTTATCGGCATTATTTCATTTCTTTTTTTATCATTAGCTGCATGAAGTGATAAAGCAAGATTGAATCTCACGCCATCATCTCCCAATTGCTTTATCATTTTTGCTACACCAGCAGTTGATACGGTTATTCTTTTTGCACTCATTCCTAAACCGTCGTTTGCGGTAATTCTTTCTATAGCTTTTAACACATTTTTGTAATTAAGCAATGGCTCCCCCATACCCATAAAAACAATGTTGCTTAACTGTTTCCCGTAAGTTTTTTCTGCCATCTGGTTAAGTAAAACCACTTCATCATATATTTCATCAAAATCAAGATTTCTTTTTCTTTCCATGTAGCCTGTTGCGCAAAATTTGCAGCTTAAGCTGCAGCCAATTTGTGAAGAAACACATGCAGTCTGCCGGTTATCGACAGGAATTAAAACGCCTTCTGTAAGATGATTATCATGTGTTTTAAATCTTGTTTTAATTGTGCCGTCGCTGCTGTATTGAGAAATATCTAAAGTAAGAGCAGGTAAAGAAAAAGTTTCTGATAAGGTTTGCCGTAATTCCTTGCTAAGGTTAGTCATATCATCAAAGCTATGAGCATGTTTTTGCCAGAGCCATTCCCATACCTGCTTAACTCTAAATTTCTTTTCCCTTAAGGTTTCAAAATAATTCTGAAGTTCCTCAAGTGTGAGAGTTCTGATATTCTTATTTGGGGATTTTATCATTTACACAAAGGTACGATTGCAAATATGAATAGCTAAACTTACGGGACAAGGAGTGGTTAATCTACCCCAAAGAAATAAGATCTTTTTTCTTTTTTCTCAATAGAAATCTAATTATTGCAATTATGGCTAATACTATAATTGTAATGATACTTACAGGCAAAATATAATTGCTGATAATCATTGGTGTTGTTTTTCCTTTAATAAACTTTGAAGGAATGATCTTCCTCACCCTTGCGTCATTTGTAAGCGATGTTTCCAGCAGCCATAAATTTCCATCATTGTCAAGCACGCCGCCGGTTGGCGACCAGGGTGTGGTTGAGTAAGCAAAATTTTCTACTTTCCCCGTTTGAGAAATACGCTTTACTACCTGTCCGGATAAATTAGCTACATAAACATTTTCAGCGCCGTCAGTCCAGATTCCCATCAAACTATGTTTGCCACTATACATTCCAAATGCAGGCGAGTTGCCGGAAATATTTTTTGCAACAAGAATTAATTTACCTGATACGTTTATTTTATATAGATCAACAAGATCAACAAAATAAATATTTCCCCCTTTGGTTGCATACATCCAACGTATATCAGCAAATTTCCTCTGGAGTAGTGTTGTTATATTTCCGTCCGGTGATCTCTTTTTAAATGTGCTCATACTATCCCTCACTACCCAATACATATTTTCATTTTTATCTCTAACAAAAGAATAGTTTTTTAAAAAGCCTGCAGTTGGTTTGATTATCGTATCTAATTTATTATTGCTACGCAGACACCAAACATAATGTCCCCAGGTATTTAGTTTTTCACCATTATACCATAGATGTTCGCCATACAGATCATCTTTTGTGTCAACGTACAATTCATGTGTATGAACATTATGCACAGCTATAGATTTTTTTCCATCAGGCGCAAGTTTCCAGACGTTAACCAAATCGGTGTAATAGATATTGCCTTTGCTATCTCTTACCACACCGATGCCGGGGTGTGAATAGCAAAGAGCATACACAAAGAGAAGTAAGCACAAGAAAAATTTTTTCATGACCTAGTCATTTAAGTAAAAGTAATGTGTGCAAATTGCCGTGTTTTATATTTTACACTTTTGGTTGTCTTTTCTTGATGTGGTGTTAACTTATTAAGAATATTCTCTATTAATATGCCTCTGTCAAAGTGTAAGTTTTTTGCGTTCTTTGCATTCCTACGCCAACAAAGGCGCTAAGGCAGAAAGCAGCACAATGAGATGTTGCTAAAACTGATTACATGATGTGCTATTGACAATGAAAGAGGAATAGAGAACATAAAGATGAAGTGAGTGACACAACGATGATGACCATAGTTGTATAAGCTCGTAACCAAAATTTTTACTAAAAAGATTTATGAAACCTGTCTATATAATTGATGCTATAAGAACACCTGTTGGCAAGTATGGGGGAGCATTAAGTTCTGTTCGTCCCGATGATCTGTTGGCGCATGTAATAAAAGAATTGTTGGTAAGAAATGCAAAGATTGATATCAATACTATTGAGGATGTAATTGCCGGCGATGCAAACCAGGCAGGTGAGGATAACAGGAATGTGGCGAGAATGGCAGCATTACTTGCCGGTTTACCGGTTACAATTCCTGGTGCCACTGTAAACCGTCTATGTGCAAGCGGGCTGCAGGCAATCATGGATGCATCACGGGGAATTATGTGTGGAGATGGTGAGTTATATATTGCCTGTGGTGTGGAAAGCATGAGCCGGGCTCCTTTTGTTATGGCTAAAGCTGAGAGTGCTTTTAGCCGTAAGAATGAAATATATGATAGCACATTGGGTTGGCGCTTTCCGAATAAAAAATTATCAGAAATGTATTATCCATATTCTATGGGTGAAACCGGTGAAAATGTTGCAAAGCAATGGGGCATATCACGGCATGCACAAGATGAGTTTGCTTTTGAAAGTCAGCAAAAATATTTTGAAGCACTTGATGCCGGTAGATGGAAGGATGAAATTGTTGCGGTAGAAACAGATACAAAAGATAATAAACTAATTTTTGACCGGGATGAGCATCCAAGGAAAACGAATATGGAAAAACTGGCTGCATTAAAACCAGCTTTTGCAAAAGAAGGTACAGTTACTGCAGGAAATTCCTCGGGTATAAATGATGGATCGGCTGCAATGTTATTAGCCAGTGAGGATGCAGTTAAAAAATATAAATTAAAACCAATGGCAAAGGTTGTTAGC
>JBPCQG010000435.1:0-4563 GCA_050998315.1 Chitinophagaceae bacterium | reverse complement strand
TCTTTTCACATATTCCTGTTGCTTATTTACAACAGCTACCACTCTTGCTAACAATTTATTTTTTACAGCATTTAATACACTCATTTTGTTTTTTCCTTCTGCAACTTTTCTTTCATAATAAGCTTTTAAATCTGCGTCTAGCTTTACAGCTGTTAACGATGCCATGTGCAGATTGCATTTAAGTTTTTTATTAGCCATATAATGCACTTTTGTTCTCCCCCTTACACTGCTGCCAGATGAATATCCAAAGGGGGCAACACCGCAATAGCACGCAAGCTTCCTGGTATCTTTTAAAACAGTAAAACCATTTGTATAAACTAATAAATTTATAGTTGTAGCAAAGCCAATACTTACAACCGGAGAAACCAATTTAAAAAGATGGTTTAAATTTTCATCTTCATTCAAAACCTCAATAATTTTTTCTTCAGTCTTTTTTAAATCTTTATCAATTGCTGACAAAGAATTTTTAATTGTTTTGGATAGCAGCTTAGCCATCGCAAGATTCCCTACACTTTCAAATTCTTTGATAGGATTTTCTAATTTCTTTTTTGTGTCTATAGTAGTGTCGTACCTCCGCTACTCCCTCCAATTGCACTCACTTTATTCAATTTTAAAGAGTCCAACAATGCAAGAATAATTTTGCATAGTCCGCATGCTTAAAATTAATATCGCCTTTTCTATAAATATCTGATCGTCCATGCCCCATCATGTCAATTGCAATCGTCCTAAATTGTTTTGAGTAAGCTTCTACATAAGGTTTCCATTGGTCAGCGGTTCCAGAAAAATTATGGAGTAACAAAAGAGGTTCTCCGTTACCATTATCTTCATAATAAATTTTGATGCCGTTGTAGTTAAAGAACTTCCCATTAGGATTAACTTTTACTTGCCCGTATGTCGTGAAGCAAGAAATGAAAACCAAAATTGAAATTGTAAATTGTCTCATGTTGATTTGTTTTAAAGTTGTGACTGCATTGGCGCTAACTCATAAATTTACGAGCTTGTTTGCTCGGAATTGTATTAATTTTCAATAGCAAATGGAGCAAATCATTAAACTAAAATATATAAATACCCGACTCAATATCGGGCTGCTTAACTGCAAAGAAATGTATCTTCTTTCCCCTGAAATTAATCAGCTAAAACCGGAGGGTGATAAAGGCAGATTAATATACCGCATTGATGCATTGTTGAAAATTATCCTATTTTTTATTCTACCGTAAGCGAAAAAGTGATCATCTTACTATTGATCTTGTCTATTACATTGGAGTAACGTAAACTTTCATCGCGGCTGTGGAGGTTAAGCAAACCGCTGCTGAGTTTTATTTCGGGGGTAAGTACAAATACAGGAAAGTAAAAGTGAAAGCCTAATCCAACTTCAACACTGATGTCTCCCTTTTTCAATTTTATAAGGTCTTCGGCTCTTCTTGCGCCGGCATTGCTTGCAAGGTCGTAATCAAATTTAATACCGCCGATGGTGTAAACTTTAAAATTATTTATCCTGTCGCTACTGAATTTTACATGGACAGGGAATGCGAGGGTAATAGATGATACTTTCTTTTCAGTAAGTGATGTGTCAGTGCCTGAATATTTTTCGCTGTATAAAAACGTTTTTTCACTAAAGGTAAGATCGAGAGGATGAAGCCTCAGGTCGAAATGCTGACTCAGACGAAAGTTAACCAGCCAGGCAAGATTTATCCCGGCGTTATTCACGCTTTCAACATCCATAATGCTATCACGCTGTAAAAAGATGGGATGATGAGTAAATAAAAAATGCGATTTATTATAGCCAAGGTTTATACCAAAATGGTAAGGCTTATTATCATGATCGGGCAGGTTAGGTCCAGTTCTTAACTGGCTAAAAGCACTTGACCAGCATAACACAACGATACAGAGTACAATTATTTTTCTCCGCAATAAATACTGCTTATTCCTAAACTCAATGTTTTGCATGAAGCGTTTTTATATCCAAGCTTGTTTAAAATTTGAACAAAATCTTTCCCTTCCGGAAATTTTTGTACGGATTCATTGAGATATTGGTATGCATTTTTATTTTTTGAAATTACCCTTCCTATCCAGGGCGTTATCACATTCAAATAAAGATTGTAGAAATTTTTTATAACCGGTAATTTAGGTTTTGTAAATTCCAGCACTATTAATTTACCGCCGGGCTTTAAAACTCTTTTTATTTCACTTAATCCCAGCTCCAGGTCCTGGAAGTTGCGTACGCCAAAGGCGACCGTTACTGCATCAAACGAGTTGCTTTTAAAACTTATTGTTTCGCTATCGCCCTTTAACAATTCAATACGCTGCTGTAAGCCAAGCTTTTCGATTTTTTTTTTTCCTACTTCAAGCATACCATCGCTGATATCAATACCAATTATCTTTTCTGCATTTAGTATTTTGTTTGATAAAATAGCCATATCACCCGTACCGGTTGCCACATCTAAAATAGATTTAGGATCCAATGATCTTAGTTGTTTGATAGCTGTTTTTCGCCACCCTGCATCAATACCTGCACTTAAAAAGTGATTTAAAAAATCATAGCGAAAGGCAATCTTGTCAAACATTTTTTCTACCTGTTTCTTTTTGCTTTCATCCGAATTTTTAAATGGAACTATTGTATCGTGCTGGTAGGCGGTCATCGGGGCAAAGATAATTGATAGCAAATAGTTCATAGTTTATAGTTCATAGATTATCGTTAAAATTTCTCTAAGGTCATTTGTCATTAAGCCATTAGACATTATGTGTTAGTTGTATTTTTTAAGTGACTTAATGACCACTTGACTTAATGACTATTTTTGGATTATGCAAATTAAAAAGGCTCACTATATAATCAGCAGTCCTGACTATACCAAATGTCCACCTCCTGATATTCCTGAATATGCTTTTATAGGAAGAAGTAATGTTGGTAAATCATCACTGATAAATATGCTTTGTAATAACGAGAAACTCGCAAAAACATCAAACAGCCCCGGAAAAACACAGATGATAAATCATTTTGAAATAACCTCATCCCCCTCACCCCCTGCCCCTCTCCACAAAGTGGAGAAGGGAGAAAGAAACGAAAGAACGTGGTTCCTTGTTGATCTACCCGGATATGGCTTTGCAAAAATATCCCAAAGAAGCAGGAGAAGATGGGAACAGATGATAGAAAATTATTTGCGTAAAAGAGAGAACCTGGCAAATGTGTTTGTGTTAATTGATAGCAGGCATTCGCCGCAAAAAATTGATCTTGAATTTTTGCTACAACTGGGAAAATGGGAAGTGCCTTTTACTTTAATATTTACAAAAGCTGATAAAGAAAATCAAGCCACAGTGAATAAAAATGTAAGGTCGTTTTTAGATGCTATGAGAAAAACATGGCAATTTTTACCTCAGCATTTTGTTACCAGCTCAATTAAAAAAACAGGGAGAGATAAGATTTTATCATTGATTGAAGAAAAGAATATTTCTTTTTCTGAATGATGTTTTTATAAATCAGTTTACTACTTTACAACTGCTGCTCACAAAAACTATATAAATAATTCTTTTCCAAATAAGATATTCTTTACACCAATAATCTCATCAACATCATCCCAAAAAACATGTATACCCGCATTTTTAAAATTTTTCCGTTGAGCAGGTTTCGCAGTAGAAAGTTTTTTACTCCAGGAGAGTGGAATATAAATTATACGTTCATCATCAAGTTCAAAAGCAATCTCATCTTTAATAAAAGCTACATTTTTTATTTTAGGAAGCTGATTAAAAGGCAATTCATTTACCCATCCTGATGATGATTTTTTATTTTTTATAGCCTTTACAGAATTCATTGAATGTTGTTAAAATAACTGAATAATTTTCAAGTATTACTTTTTCTATTTTGACAAGTTCAGGCTTTGAAAACCCGGAATTATTGAAAGCGTCGTTTTATTATTTCTAAGCCAATATTTACAAATTTTTCTTACATCATCACCAATATGAACATGGGGCGGCTCTTTGCAATCATAACTAATAAAATAAAAAGCGCAACCCAAATTTAAAAAAAATTGTTGGCATAAACTTTTACTCGTTAACAACCTTAATTTACCACCTTGTTGGCGCAACTACTGCTGGCAAAGGCTTCAGGCTTGGCTTTAAATGCAAAACCCATTCCCAGTATATAACCCATAGCTTCCCGTAAAGCCTCATTACTTTTAAAATGCGGGTTGGTATTTATATCAGCATGCACCTCCATATCTATATCGTACAAAGTAAAAAGATCGCAAAGCTCATAAGCGATCTCTATGCTTTTTGCAACCTCTACCAGCATTCGTTCTTTAATGCTGTAAACGTGCCGTTTTTTTGCGTTATGGATAAACATAAATCCACCATGCCCTTCACGTAAAAAAACTATGACGGTGGCAAATTCGGTTTCGGCGCCTTTTATCTGGCTGTCAGTTCCAATACAAACTTTTAATTTATAACCCGCATGGGTTTCTCTCAGTATTACTGATTCAACTGCTGATTTGATGGGCAGTTCTATAGGGTCTCCATTAAATTTTCTCCAGCGCATAAGTTTTTAGGTTTTTTAAAATTACTGAAAAATAT